>CAJWIF010000110.1 GCA_913041135.1 uncultured Flavobacteriales bacterium | reverse complement strand
TCAAGCAATCGCTCCCGGTGAATGACTTCGTCGTCGGCGTTCAAAGAGAGTCTCTCCAGGTATTCAAAACTCAAAGATCCAGCGAGTAGGTCGCCTTGCCATGAATCCGGCCACGGTCCCTCATGAACCATGTCAAGTCCACAAGCCCCGATAGAAGGAAGCCAGTAGTAGAGAGGCTGCTCGAGGCCTGTTTTCGCTGTGTCTCGGGTGATGATTGTTCCGCTGTAGTTCCGACCGAAGGTGATGGTGGGCCAACCATAGTTTGCGCCTTTTTTGAGGATGTTGATTTCATCGCCGCCTTTAGGACCGTGCTCATGTGTCCAAACCTCACCGGTCAGCGGATGCACAAACATGCCTTGTGGATTTCGATGTCCCCAGGTCCAAATAGAGGCTTCTGCGTCGCTTTGGTTGGCAAAAGGGTTGTCAGTGGGAATGGTGCCATCCGGATGCAAGCGGTGCACTTTTCCTGGTCGTGTCGTCAATGTTTGTGGATGAATGTCTCGTTTGCCCCGCTCCCCGCACGTGAGGTATAACATCCCGTCTTGACCAAAAACAATGCGACTGCCGTAATGGTGGTGTGTTTTCTCATAAGGAGTCGCGATGAACAGCGTTTCAAGCGGCCCAAAGCTTACCGTGTCTCCGGTTTCTTGCCACGCACCGCGGACCAAGCCCGTTGCTGAAAAACTTTTGTTCTCAGGGTGCAGCCGGCTGTAGGTCAAATAAACCCATGAAGAATCCGTTGCCGGATCTTCCCAAAAGGCGACATCAAGCAATCCGCCTTGACCTTGGACCACGATGTCGTTTGGAAGGCCCGTGATGCCTTGTTTCACGCCATTTTTCAAATGCCAGAGTCGACCTTCTCTTTCTGTAATTAAAAGGGCTCCGCTTGGCGTGAAGTCCATGCCCCACGGAGTCTCGAGCCCATCGACGATGACATCGGCTCGAATTTCCAAATCAGAGGTGGATTCAAAACGCGGTCCCGCGGGTTGGAATCGTTTTTCAGAGGCTGCTCGATTCAAGACATAGCGTGTGAGTGAATCGACCTCTTCCTCGTTAAGTGTTTCATTGTAGGCCGGCATGCCGAGGAGTTCGTGCCCCTCGCGAATGACCCGTGCGATGTCCTCGTCACGGCTTCCCAATTTCCATGACCGTCCAATGAAATCGCGTCCTGACGTGCCATGACAATCTTGACACCACTGAGCGTACAGCGCTTCTCCTTTTTCCGAGGGCTCAATGGTTTGGGGTGTCGTAGTAGAATACAAACTGACACCAATAACAAGAGCCGGGATCAAGAGCACAACAGGATAGCGCATGGAATGAGTTGTTATTTGGTGCCGATATATCGGACGATACTTGCAAGACCTTGGTGCAGTGGCCCTTCGTCCAACGTAACCTGTACCACTTCATTTTGCGTGGCGAGCAGTTCTTTGAAGTCTTCTGCGAGCATTTCAGGTGTGAAAAGCATGGATTCATTCCGTGGGCCACCTGATTGGTAGTGCAGCTGATCGGTATGAAACCCTTCCAGAATCAGAGTGCCTCCGGGCTTAAGCCATTGAATGGCGAGGTGGTGGAATGCTCTCCTTCGTTCTGACGGCATGTGGGCGTAGAACAGCCCCACGAGATCAAATTGTTCCTTTGGGGCGAAATCGAAGGCGTCACTCACTTCACATTGGATGGCAACATTCGCTTCTGCAGCCCATCGTTGCGCGGTGTTAATTCCGACTTGACTCCCGTCAAACGCGTGAACATCCCACCCTTTTTTCGCGGCGTGAATGGCGTTTCGGCCTTCACCATCGCAAGGCAAAAGAATGGTTCCACAGGGGTACAGGGGCAAGATGTGCGAGAAGAAAGCATTGGGAGCTTTGCCATAGAGCGCCTCTTGATTGGCGTATCGAATGTCCCAAGGTGATTTCATGAGTCGAAGTTCTAAATTTTATCGAGGAATCTGCAGCATTCTATTGTTAGATTGCTACAATCCTCTGTTCATGAGTCATCAACTGCTACCTGTCTCGCCTTCTGCGGCATCCATCCATCAGCTTTTCGAAGGTTTGAAAGAGCATGCGCCGGAGCAACGAAAGTTGTCCGTAAAAGCGCGCGTCAAACGATTGGATGCCTTGTATGCTGAAGTGTGGCGTCGTCGAGACGATTTGAAACGGGCCATGTGGGATGATTTTCAAAAGCCACCGCAAGAAGTGGATTTGACGGAGATTTTTGTTTTGAAGCAAGAAATCAAAGCGATCAAAAAAGGGCTGAAGACCTGGGCGCGACCTCAACGTGTGCCAGGAGGATTGTCATTGATCGGTTCGTCGTCTTGGATTCGTCCTGAAGCCAAAGGTGTGGTGCTGATCGTATCTCCGTGGAATTACCCGATGCAGTTGCTTTTCCGTCCTTTGGTTGCGGCCATCGCAGCGGGGTGTACGGTCATGCTCAAGCCGTCTGAATACACAGCGCACACCGCTCAAGTCCTCGCTGAAATCGTGGAGGCTGTTTTCGATCCGCGCGAAGTGGCGCTGGTGCAAGGCGGTGTAGAAACGGCGACGGAGTTGCTCCAATTACCATTCAATCACATGTTTTTCACGGGCTCCCCGGATGTCGGTAAAATCGTCATGGCGGCAGCGGCTAAAATCCCTTGTAGTGTGACCTTGGAATTGGGTGGAAAGTCGCCGGTCATCATTGACCCTTCGGCCAACATCAAAGCATCAGCCAAGCGCATTGCTTGGGCCAAATTGTCCAATGCAGGTCAAATCTGTGTGGCGCCCGATTACATCTTGGTGCACGAGAGCAAGCGCGATGAATTGGTTGAAGCGCTCAAGCAGGCGATGGATGCCTTGTATCCGAATGCCGATTCCATAGCCCAGGACTACCAGCGCATTGTACACCCGCGACACGCCGAACGCATCCAAGGACTCATCACCGATGCGAAGGAGCGAGGAGCCCAAGTGGTACAAGGTGGCGAGGTGGACGTCCAAGGATGTGAAGTCGCTCCAACACTGTTGGTGGATGTTCCTGTGGATTCCCAAATTTTACAAGAAGAAATATTTGGTCCAGTGTTGCCCATCGTGACGTGGAAAGAACCGGAGGAGGCCATCGCGTTCATCCGGGCGAGACCCACGCCATTGGCCTTGTATCTCTATGGCAAGAAACGTTCATTGACACGACGCTTTATCGAGGAAATTTCTTCGGGAGGAGTGAGCATCAACAACAGCGTCATTCATGTATCGAGCACTGATTTGCCCTTTGGAGGACTGGGGTCAAGCGGAATTGGATCGAGCAATGGGGTGTATGGATTTCGTGAATTCACCCATTATCGCGGGATGTATGCGCAACGTTGGGCGGGGTTTGGTCCGGCGCTGATGCCACCCTATACTCAACGCAAAAGCCGTCTCATTGACATCGTTTTGCGGTGGTTGTAATGTCGGCTCTCTAACTTCAGTGAGGATAAAAAGAAACGAACTAGGAATGGAGTGGATGAAGCAACTTGTCGTGGTGTTGGGCCTCATGGTCATCTCGAATGCCACGGCACAAAAGGGGATTGATCGCATCGACCCACCGCACTGGTGGGTGGGCATGCACAACCAGGAACTTCAATTGATGGTCTATGGTGACAACGTGGCGAATTGGTCGGCGACCATCGATGTACCGGGCATCCGCATTGACCGCACAGTGGCGGGTGACAGTGAGAACTACGTGTTTCTCTATCTCAACATCGGCAAGGACGTGCAGCCGGGCTCATTTTCCATCGCTTGGAAAAACGCGGAGAATCGAAAAGCTGGCCGGTCGGATTATGTGCTGCATGAGCGCACGGTTCAGCAAGCGGGGTATGACAATTCAGACGCCATTTGCCTCATTACACCCGACCGTTTTGCCAATGGCAATCCGGACAACGATGAGGTCAAGGGGCTCCGTGAAGGCGTGAGTCGCGAAGATGATCACGGTCGCCATGGGGGGGACATTGCCGGAATTGAAGCGCACCTCGACTACCTTGATCGCATGGGTTTTACGGCCATTTGGCTGAATCCTATTTTGGAGAATGACCAACCCCAGTGGTCCTACCACGGCTATTCTACGACCGATTATTACCGTGTAGATCCGCGTTTTGGAACGAATGCAGAATACCGTGAGTTGGCGGATGCAGCCCGCGATCGGGACATGAAGGTGATCATGGACATGATCATGAATCACTGCGGCGATGAGCATCCCTGGATCGCAGACCCGCCCACCGAAGATTGGATCAATCACGGCGGAACCTTCGCGCCCACCACACACCGGCGCACGTCTTTGCGGGATCCCTATGCCGCACAATCGGACGTTCAGGCCTTCACAGACGGATGGTTTGTGGAAACCATGCCTGATTTGAACCAGCGCCAACCTTTGTTGGGAGATTACCTGATTCAAAATACCATCTGGTGGATTGAGTATTTGGGACTCGGCGGAATTCGGATGGATACCTACCCGTATTCGGATGCGGAATTCATGAGCCGCTGGACGTGTGAAATCATGGCGGCCTATCCGGAATTCAATATCTGTGGGGAAGAATGGAGTTTGAATCCGGCGGTATTGGCCTACTGGCAGCGCGATCAGGTCAATGCCAATGGCTACACCTCGTGTTTGCCGGGATTGCTCGATTTTCCGCTCCACGATGCGTTGATCAAAAGCCTCACGGAAGAGGAGGCCTGGCATTCCAATTGGGTCCGTTTGTATGAGATGCTGGGCAATGATTTCCTGTATGCACATCCGGACGAGCACATCATTTTCCCGGACAACCACGACATGAGCCGGATCCACACCCAGTTGGGAGATGATGTCCGCAAAACTCGATTGGCCCTGGTGTTTGTGGCAACGATGCGCGGCACCCCTCAATTCTACTATGGCACGGAATTCCTCATGTCCAATACCGGCGACGATAGCCACGGCAATATCCGCAGTGATTTTCCTGGGGGATGGGAGGGCGATGCGGTGAACGCCTTTACCGGTGTGGGCTTGACCGCCGAAGCCTTGAGCTTTCAGACGGAGTTCAGCGAGCTGCTACAATGGCGTAACACCGCCTCAGCAGTACACGGAGGGGATGTCAAGCATTACGTACCTGAGGCCGGTACCTATGTGTATTTCCGATTCAATGAGGATCAGAAAATCATGGTGCTCTTGAATCAAGGCGATATGCCGGAGACGTTAGATTTGTCGCGTTTTCACGAGGTGTTGCCAGCGGATGCCCATCTAATCAACGCATTGACCGGAGAGCGCATGGCTGCCTCTACAACGCTTGAAGTGCCTGCCTGGGCTGCCTGGATTCTAGAAGTAGAGTGAGTTGTTTTGCCCGGTCGCCTCAGGCCTTCCGGACAAACTCCGACTTGAGCCCCATGGCACCAAATCCATCAATCTTGCACGCGATATCATGCTCGCCATAGACCAAGCGAATGTTCTTCACCTTGGTGCCGGCTTTGACCGGCTTCGGCGCTCCCTTGACGGGCAAGTTCTTGATGACAATGACGGAGTCTCCGTTTTGAAGCGGGTTGCCATTGGAGTCCAAGACCTGATCCGAGTCATCGGTTTCTTGTGATTCCGAGCTGGCTTCAGGGCTCCACTCATGAAAACATTCTGGACAATTCAATAGCGTGCCGTTGGAGTACGCATATATGCATTGGCATTGAGGGCAAGGCGGGATGTTGTCCATTGCACAAGTTCGTTGAATGACTAAGGTCAGATATTTATGCCGCATTCTACATTCCATTCACGTTGAATTTCATTTGTACCTCGTTAGAAGTCATCTGAGCAACCTTTCCCCGAGCATCAGGACCCTGATGATTTTAACAATTGGTTGTCAAAACTCGATGTCGCTTTCTAGATTTGGAGATGAATTTTTTTTTCTTGCGGTTGTTATGAACCTTTAAATTTTTAGTTATGAAAAAGATTTTTCCAATCTTAGCGGCTGTAGCTTTATTTGCAGCGACGAGCACTTTTACTCAAGCTCAAGACGACGGGGCAAGGGAATTTGCTGCTTACAACGTTGGCGTTGGCATCAGCCCATTTGGCCCTTCATTGAACTTCACGCACAATCTGTCTGAGCAGACAACGGTCAATGTTGGCGTTGGGGCTTTTTCAGGTGACAATCCTGTTTCTCAAGAAATAGGTGGGGTCACTTTCGATGGTACAGCTGCAACCAACTGGATGGGTGTATTCTTGAACCATCGTCCATTCGAAGACTTTGATTGGCTTCGATTCAGCGTTGGAATTGGCATCGGAGGCATCGAAGGAACACTCACAGATCAAGATGATGAGAATCACTCTTATTCTATCCTGTACGATAACAATCCCGTCGGTTACGTAGGGATTGGTTTTGGATCGCGACCTGTGAAAGGATTCACCGTAGGATTTGACATCGGTGGTTTGCACACGTCAGGTGGTGATGTCACATCAACTGGAACAGCTGCAGCGAACATGGATGTCATGGATGAGATTCCAAACACCTTAGGCTATGGCCGTGTTCTGCCAAACTTACAGCTTTCGGTGGGTTACGGTTTCTGAATCGGATTCAGCGATTGACTTTTAAATGGCGCGCTTCTGCAATGCAGGGGCGCGCTTTTTTGTCTTCACATGAGCCTTTTAGATTCAACCAGTTTGTGCGTTTAACCCTTGCTTGGTTTGCATCGGTTGCTTTCCGATGCAGAAAGTGATTATCGCTGATAGTCAAAGGTTTATATCCATGAGGTACAAATGAGGGAAATCAAGCCTTCAAGACAGCGATTGGTACAGCATTTGAATGTGCTCCTATCTTCCAAGGGGTTGCCCACATACTCCGAACTAGATTTCTAAACCATGACTGGTAAATTGTCTGCGAGGTAGTCTTCTGCTCTCAAGAAATTGAGGAAGAGATCCTTGGTCTGTACAACGCTGAACCGCCTATTTCTGGCTGCACCGAGCCCTCCGCATGCAACTTCGTCACGGAGGCCACCTCAGACGACGGCAGTTGTATTCCTTCAGGCTGATTGGGTGTAAAAACCTGCTACCCACAGCGACTATATTCGTTGCATGCTTG
>CAJWIF010000109.1 GCA_913041135.1 uncultured Flavobacteriales bacterium | reverse complement strand
CCTTTCTTCTTGAAGCGGCAGTACTTCTCCTTCTGGGTGTCAATGCTGATGGGGTTCAGGTAACGGACGTTCTTGTCAGCCATGGTGATTCTTTTTTAAGAATTAAGCCTCTTCGGCAGTTTCAGGAGCGGCCGTAGGGGCTTGGCTCGACTTGTTGCGGCGTGACTCAGCATACACTGTGTGATGCTTGTCCATCCGAGTCGATAGGAATCGGATGATGCGCTCGTCTCTCCGGAATTCAGTTTCGAAGGGCAGGATTACAGGAGCCTCAGCCTCAAACTCAAACAGTTGGTAGAAGCCCGAGGACTTCTTCTGAATGGGGTAGGCCAATTTTCGTAATCCCCATGATTCCTCATGATCAATGGTAGCACCATTGTCCTTGAGGTATGCACGGTACTTCTCTACTGTTTCCGCCACCTGCTCAGCAGATAGCACGGGAGTCATAATGAAAACAGTTTCGTAACGGTTCATGTAGAACGGGGTTTGTTAAATGGGGGGCAAAAGTAATTCAGGAACCGCTGAAAAGCAATAACTGACTGCGCTGATTTCGAGGGGCTTTATTCCGATCAGAGCGAAGCTTTGTTCGTTGTCTGTTCAAAACTCCGCTTCCATCGCCAAGAACAGCGCCCGATATTCGCACAGTCTATCATCAAAATGGAATCGAGCAACGCAACTTATACTGTATCCGCCCTCAAATATCGTCCACAGGAATGGGACGCTGTTGTAGGACAAGAAGGGATTACACGTACCCTCAGGCAAGCCATTGATCAAAATCAAGTAGCTCAAGCCTATTTGTTCTGCGGTCCAAGGGGTGTCGGTAAAACCACTTCGGCTAGGATTTTCGCCCGGGCCATCAATGATTTTGATGCGAATTCAGGAGAAGACTATGCGTTCAATGTCTTTGAATTGGATGCCGCATCCAACAATAAGGTTGAAGACATTCGATCCATTGTAGACCAAGTGCGTATCCCGCCTCAACGCGGTAAGTATAAAGTGTACATCATCGATGAGGTACACATGCTTTCTCAAGCGGCGTTTAACGCTTTCTTGAAGACGCTGGAGGAACCGCCGCCTCATGCGGTGTTTGTTTTGGCTACAACCGAAAAGCATAAAATTCTTCCTACGATCCTGTCGCGTTGCCAAATCTTTGATTTCCATCGCATTACTGTGCCTGACATGGTGACACATTTGCAAGGCATTTGCACGCAAGAAGGAATCGAAGCCGAAGAAGCTGCTTTGCACGTCGTGGCTGTGAAGGCGGATGGAGCGTTGAGAGATGCGCTGAGTATTTTTGATCAATTGGTGGCCTTCGCTGGGAAGAAATTGACGTACGAGGTGGTAGCGGAGCATTTGCATGTTCTCGATCATCAAACCTATTTTGAAGTTTTGCGTTGTGCGCTGGCAGGCGAAGTCGCTTCTTCACTGCTGGTCCTTGATGGGATCATCGCACGCGGTTTTGACCCCCATCACTTTATCTCAGGATTGGGATCCCACCTGCGCAGCTTGTTGGTGAGTAAAGATGCCTCCACGGTTCAGCTCATGGAGGGGACGGATGACCTGCGAAGGCAATTTGTTGAGCAATCGCAACAAACGGATTTGCACTTTCTGGTTCAAGCCCTCGATCATGTGAATAAAGCGGATGTTCAATACCGAGGTAGCAATCATCAGCGACTCCTTGTTGAACTTACGCTGATGCAAATCTGCTCCCTTCGAGGAGTGGATAAAAAAAAAAATAGCCTCATAGCGATTCAAGCGAATGCCTGGCGGGCGAGCCGCTCAGTGAGCCGCCCCGCAATTCCTCCAACGCAGAAACCTCCTGTAGAGCGTGATGTGGCTCCTGAACCTGCCATGCCTTTGAAGGTTATCGATGTCGCGGAAGCTCAGCCGATGCTGGTCGCATCCGAAGATGTGATACCGACAGCTGTGGCTGCTGCAGAAAGGCTGGAGCCTCAGAAGTCCCCTGAAGTGGGGGTCTTGAAAAAACGCAGGGTAGCCCTATCGAAACCAAAGTCGCTCCAATCGTTGGTGGTGGACACACCGGAGGAGGTCAAGGAATTCGAACCCGTCTTGCGCGAAGAATTTGATTTGGGGCAGCTTCAGGAGGCTTGGAAGCAGTTTGCGGAGGTTCAGAGACGAGCGGATCTACTCAATTTAAGTTCTACGCTTTTGGCGTGTTCGGTCGGATTGGAAAAGGAACAAATTCAAATCAAACTTCTGAATAGAGTTCAAGAAGAGCAAATCAAGGAGGTTCGCGTCCAATTGCTCGAGTTCCTCAGAGGTGCTTTGAAGAACGATTTCATCGAACTGAATTTGAATGTCCCTGCCGCTGCGGAATCCGAAGTTTCGTCTCAATTCTTAACGGAACGCGAGCGATACGATGTTTTTGTGGACAAAAACCCACACTTAGACACGTTGAGAAAACGATTGGATTTGGATTTGGGATAAAACACAGATTCAAATTCCATGTGGATCGGGACTTTTTCTTTTATGAAATGAACGACTTGACCTCATTAGTGGTTTTAAACAACATGAAGCGCATTTTTTCGGTTTTTACGATTTTTGCTGTAGTGGCCTTTTCGACGGAAATGTTTGCCCAATCCATAGGGGTGATTCGAGGAAAGGTGACCGATGCGGTGACCAACGATCCCGTTCCCTTTGCCAATGTGGTATTGCAGGGTGAAATCAAAGGGACAACGACTGATTTCGATGGTGTTTTCGATCTGGCACAGGTTCCTACAGGGCTTCATAATGTGCAATTTAGTTTTGTAGGCTACGATGCCATAACCATTTTTGAAGTCGAGGTCACGCCATCGAGACCAGCGGTCATTAGTGTGGTTATGAAGCCGTCGACTGTCGCAATCGCTGAAGCCGAAGTGCAGGGTTCTCGGCGCGCTACGCAAGCCGAAGCACCTCTGAGCGTTCGGAGTTTGGGCTCCAACGAAATCAAGCGAAATCCAGGAGGAGGTCGGGACATCAGCCGGGCGATTCGTACGTTGCCGGGGGTGGCTGCCATCCCTAGTTTTCGAAACGACATTGTCGTTCGAGGAGGGGCTCCCAATGAAAATCGGTTTTACATCGATGGCATTGAAATCCCCAACATCAACCACTTCGCGACACAGGGAGCGAGCGGAGGACCAGTGGGTATGATCAATGTGGATTTGGTTGAGAACATCGATTTCTACGCCGGAGCTTTTCCTGCAGCGCGTGGTAATGCACTGAGTTCTGTGATGGAGTTCAGTTTCAAAGAAGCGCGGACCGATGAATGGACGGCCAACATGGTCGTGGGCACAAGCGACTTGGGATTGACCCTCGAAGGCCCAACAGGCGAAAAGTCGTCGCTCATCATGAGCATGCGAAGGAGCTATTTGCAGCTGCTATTCGAGGCCATCGGGCTGCCGTTTTTGCCGATATACAATGACTACCAGTTCAAGTGGACGGCGCGTCCCGATGACCGCAACGCCATCACTGTCATTGGTTTGGGTGCGTTGGATAATTTCGAACTGAACTTGGGCATTGCTCAGGATTCCGCCCAAGACAATTATCTTGACCAAGTGGCCATTTTGGGTGCGTTGGACATCCAACGACAATGGAACTACACGCAAGGCGTAAAGTGGGATCGGTATCAAGACAACGGAAAATGGACATTCGTCGCGAGTCGGAATATGCTCAACAATCGCGCCTTCAAACACTTGGACAATGACGAAGAGAACCCGTTGATTCGGGATTACCTGTCTCAGGAAATTGAGAACAAGTTCCGGGCAGAGCGGAAATTATTCTTGAAAGAAGGAATGGAGGCGACCTATGGCGTGTTGTATGAGTATGCTAAATACAATAACAGTACTTCAGAAAAACGACTGAATCCAGCCACGGGTGCACTGGAGTCGGTTGCCTTCCAATCGGATTTCAAGGCACACAAATACGGAGCCTTTGTGCAAGCCAATCGTCGATTGTTGGAGGAACGATTGACGCTGTCTGCCGGGATGAGAATCGACGGATCGACGGCTGCGTCGGGGCTGGTGAATCCTTTGAAACAGTGGTCTCCTCGGGTGTCTGCAAGTTTCGCCTTCGCTCCGGGCTGGACCTTCAATGCCAATGCGGGCATGTATTCTCAACTTCCCGCCTACACCATCCTAGGGTATGCAGTGGGTGATGCGCGCGTCAATGCGACGGACTCCACGTCGTATCTCAACAACAGACAATTGGTTGCAGGTTTGAAGTGGGACGGCAGTGAAAAAAACTTTGTGGTCTCGGTGGAAGGCTTTTTCAAGGGCTATCAAAACTCTCCGATCAGTTCATTGCAAGGGGTGGCTTTGGCCAATTTGGGTGCTGACTTTGGCGTGGTGGGCAATGAGGCCGTCACCTTCGATGGGATGGGACGATCATATGGGGTGGAACTCCTGCTTCAACAGCGGCTTTACAAGGGCTTTTATGGGTTGTTGGCGTACACCTTCGTACGAAGTGAATTTGAAGACAGCTCGGGAGAATTTGTTCCGAGCAGCTGGGACAACCGCCATATCCTGAGCATGACGGGAGGTAAGAAATTCAAGAACGGATGGGAAATTGGGACGCGCTTGCTTTTCAGTGGAGGATTGCCCTACACACCAACGGATGCAGGTTCGTACAGCATTGAAAGTTGGGATTTTTACGGCCGACCTTTGTTGGATTACAGCTTGCTCAACTCAGAACGCAATGGCGCATTCCACCAACTGGACATCCGCATTGATAAGAAGTGGTTTTTCGAGCGGTGGTCGCTCGATGTATTCATGGAAGTGCAGAACGCTACTGGTGCCGCCGTTCCGCAACCCAATTTCAGTGATGTGGTACGGAACCCATTGACAGGTGCACCTGTCCCGTCGCAGATCCAACCTGGGTTCTATGACCAACGACAAATTGACCCGAGCAATGGTGCGGTTTTACCTGCTCTGGGAATCATCATCGAACTTTGATGCATGCAACCAAAGCTTTGGGATGAAGGAATGAGTTGGTCGTGCTTGCCGCAGGCTGTGGTTTGTCTCATTTGCGCTGCTGCTGCGGGCATCAATGAATGGTGGGTTTGTGGCATCGTTGGAATCTTGAGTTCGGTGCTTTTTTTTATGGCTCGCACGGGGTTGCAGTGGCAACGCGAGTCTCGCAGTTTTCGGTCTTCTACGGGTTGGATGATTGCAGGTGCCTGGATAGGTTGGGGCAGATGGCGCGTGCTTCCGAATGATGCCCAACTGTCTCTCGATCATACCAAAGAAACGTTGATGAACCGTCGCGGGGCATATGATGTTGGAATCGAATCCTGGGAATTGATGTGGCATCAAAAGAATGGAGTTGTCCGTGTGTTGCATGACTTCACAGACCGCGAAATGGCGCAAGATGTGCTCCAAGAAATCGCGAAATTGGATTCGCCGATTTAAGCGGAATCGGTTATCTTCGAAGGCATGCGCATTGACAAATTCCTATGGGCCATACGTGTGTTCAAAACACGATCTCTTGCTAGCGCTCATTGCCGTGAGGGTAAGGTTTTTATAGGCGAGAAAGTGGTGAAGCCAGCTCACGTTTTATCCGGGGAGGAAAAAATCCGGGTTCGAAAGGGTGCGGTTCAATTTGAGTGGAAGGTGCTTTCGTTTCCAAAAAGCCGTGTCGGTGCAGCACTTGTCGAAACCTATGCCCGGGATGTTACAGCGCCTGAAGAAGTGAAGAAGTGGGAAGATATCCGAGCCGCTCAGCGTGACTTGGGGCGTCCAGTTGGTCGGCCAACAAAGCGTGATCGCAGAGATTGGGAAAAGCATTTTGAATGAAAAAGGACTTTGTAATCCGGAACATCACGGCGTCGGAGACGCGTCCTGTTCGGCATGAGGTTTTATGGCCGCATCTGCCGAGTGCCGCGTCTTGTGTGATTGACATCGATGATCAAGTAGGGGCGCATCATGTCGGTGCTTTTGACTCGAATGGAAAATTAGTCGGTGTGTGTTCGTTGTTTCAGCAACGTTCAGAGCGCTTTCCTTACGCCATATCGAACGATGCTGCGGTGTATCGATTGCGGGTGATGGGGACCGTTGAAGAAGTTCGAGGTCACGGTGCAGCAGCAGCGATAATCGACTACGTTTGTCTTTGGTGCAGCCGTCAAAGCATAGCGTATGTGTGGTGTGATGCTCGCGAGGTTGCATTCGGTTTTTATGAGCGAATGGGATTTGAATTTGTGTCCGATAAATTTGAAATCGAGCACATCGGCCTCCATCGAATGATGGCTAGGTCACTTTAATTTTAGGGCTTCATTTTCTAGTCATGCCGATACTATCCAACAAAGGGCTTCGAATGCCCGACAGCCCTATACGGAAGCTGACTCCTTTTGCCAATGCTGCGAAAGAGCGGGGGGTCCATGTGATTCATTTGAACATTGGACAACCGGATATAGAAACACCGGATATAGCCATGCAGGCCATTCGAGACATCAACCGAAAGGTTTTAGAATACAGCCCCAGCGAGGGATATTCCTCATATCGAAAAGGCCTCTCTCAGTATTACCATGGTGTTGGAGTCGATGTGACGTCAGAAGATATCTTGGTGACAACGGGAGGGTCAGAAGCGCTAATGTTCGCCTTCTTCGCCTGTTTGAATCCGGGGGATGAGATTATCATTCCTCAACCTTTTTATGCCAATTACAATGCGTTCGCTGAAATAGCGGGTGTTCATATTGTCCACGTAACAGCTTCGATTGAAAATGGCTTTGCCCTGCCTCCGATGGAGGATTTTGAGGCCATGATCAATGAACGGACGAAGGCCATTTTAATTTGCAACCCGGGCAACCCTACCGGAACGAATTACGCAGATTCAGACTTGGAGGGGTTGGCGAAATTGGTCAAGAAGAATGACTTGTTCTTGTTGGCTGATGAGGTGTATCGTGAGTTCACCTATGGTGGGGAATTGCCACGTAGCATCATGAGCATACCAGGCATCGAGGAGCATGCCGTTATGATCGATAGTGTTTCCAAACGATACAGCATGTGTGGAGCGCGAGTGGGCTGTTTGGTCACGAGGAATTCAGAGGTAAAAAGCGCTGC
>CAJWIF010000108.1 GCA_913041135.1 uncultured Flavobacteriales bacterium | reverse complement strand
TTCAGGGTGGGCAACCAGAGCCAACAGTTTATCCGCACCGAAGCGATTCAAGTTATTGATCATGGCCTGCAAATCTTCTTGACTGGAAGGCAAGCGGTGAAATAGCGCTTGGTCTCCGTTGGACCAGCGATTTACTTGTGCGAATATTTCTGCAGAACTGATCAACGATCCCACTCCATAATCGTCTTTTAGGTAGGTCCCTATTGCTTCAACATCTTGTTGAATAATAAGGTCATAAACACTATGGTTATCAGGTACTTCAATGGCTAGCTCGAAGGGTCTTACTCCAGCAAACTCATTTTCAAAAAATTTGAATTCTTGAAGGAAAGGGTCGTCCTCAGCCAAGTCTTCGAGAAGCACATTGTCAACTTGCATTTTAGTGGTCCCCCAGACAGCAAGTCCGATCACGACAAGCGCGCCAGCAAAGATCCAGCGCCCACGTTGAAGGACCTTTCTAAATTGGCGATGGAGAACCTGGTTCCAGAAGAGCCCATACCCATCGCGACGTATACTTGGAGCGGGGAGGAGCACCATGACGGAGGGCAGGAGAGTAAAGGCAAGGACGTAGGCAATGCCAACACCGGCAGCAGAATACAGTCCGAAGTCTCGAATGGGTGCAACGGATGAGGTGGTGAGGGTTAGAAACCCAACGGCTGTGGTCAGTGTGGTTAAGAACGTAGCCAATCCGACTTCTTTGAATGCACGCCTTATGGCGGTTTCTTTCGAGGCGAGATTGCGCAATTCTTCATAATACCGCGAGAGAATGTGAACGACGTCACTCATGCCCACGACAAAAATGATCGTGGGAAGGACGATCGTCATGACATCAATGGCTTTGCCTGTCAATTCCATGAGGCCCAATGTCCAGAGACCACTGAGTAAGACGACGGCTAGAGGGATTAAAATCCCCCAAAGGGACTGGAATGCAAACCATAAAAAGAGTACGATGAGAATCATGCCGAGACTAACGAATAACACGACTTCTCGTTGCATCACATCGACATAGTATTTCTGAGCGGCAGCGCGCCCTGCGATGTGCATGCCATCAAAGCGATACCGCCCCGTCACTTCATAAATGGAATGCGCCAGGGAGTCGCAACCTTCCTTGGAGAGCATCTGCTGATGAAGTACCTGAACCGTCAGCGCTTGACCACTTGGAGCGATGAGATTCCCTATGTACGTTCCGTCAAGGTGCAACTTTGCGGAGTCTAGTTGCAGTTTTTGAAGAGCCGTTTGATCTGTTCCTTGCCACCTCAATAAAGGCTTCCTCACAGTGGTAATCCCAAACCGAATCGGTTCTTCGATACGCGTTGGGGATAGCACGGCATCAACATGTGGTATTTGCAGCAGCTCCTCGACCAGCTGATCAACTTCGCCTAAAAAGTCTTGCTGGTAGATTCCGTCCTCATTTTCAACTCCGATTAAAATGAAATCGTTGTCCGTCTCAAAATGATCCCTGAAGCTCAGGTAGTAGGCCGTTTCGGGGTCATCCTGTGGAAAAAAACTCTCAAAATCATAATCAAAGCCGATGTTGCTCACCCGCCAAAGTAAGAAGAGAGAACAAAGGGAAATCGCGAACAATACCCGCCGCGACCACGTTTGCCATTGAGCCATGGATGAAGAATCTTGTTTCACGTACTGCGGGTTCTCGGTTTACAGAGGGCTAACAACTAATGTCACAATCAGTTCAAATAAAAAAGCCCCCGATCTCAGACGAGACGGGGGCTTTGTTGTCAGTTCTCAACGTTATTTCACTTCTTCGAAATCCACATCGGTAACTTCTGCATCTGCATTCTCAGTCGGCTGTCCTTCTCCGCTATCTGGAGCTGCCGCTGCACCTTCTTGATCAGCGTACATCTCTTGGCTCGCATCTTGGAATGCCGCGTTGAGTTGTTCGATACCTGCTTTGCATCCGTCCACATCCTGGGCTGTATGCGCAGCTTTCAACGATTCAAGGGCTGCATCAATCGGTGCACGTTTTCCTTCGGAAATTTTCTCGCCGAATTCCGTGAGTTGCTTCTCAGTCTGGAACACCAAAGAGTCTGCCTGATTGAATGTCTCGATGCGTTCTTTCGCAGCTTGATCCGCCTCGGCATTTGCTTCAGCTTCCTGCTTCATACGGGTTACATCTTCTTCAGACAATCCGCTAGAGGCTTCAATCCGAATGTTTTGTTCTTTTCCAGTCGCTTTGTCTTTCGCGCTGACTTGGATGATACCATTGGCATCGATGTCAAACGTGACTTCAATCTGTGGTACACCGCGCTGTGCTGGCGGGATGTCACTGAGCTGGAATCGGCCAATCGTTCGATTGTCATTGGCCATAGAGCGCTCGCCTTGCAAAACATGGATCTCAACGCTAGGCTGGTTATCCGATGCGGTGCTAAACGTTTCTGACTTCTTTGTAGGAATCGTGGTGTTGGCGTCGATCAATTTGGTCATGACTCCTCCCATGGTCTCAATGCCCAGAGAAAGAGGGGTAACGTCCAACAACAAGACATCCTTAACATCTCCAGAAAGAACGCCGCCTTGAATTGCTGCTCCGATGGCAACAACTTCGTCGGGGTTAACTCCTTTTGAAGGCTCCTTACCGAAGTAAGCTTTTACGGCATCTTGTACTGCTGGCATACGTGTAGATCCACCAACTAAGATGACCTCATCAATGTCAGACTTCTCCAAACCTGCAGCTTTCAAGGCAGAAGCGCAAGGCTCAATGGTGCGTTTCACCAAGCTATCCGCGAGCTGCTCAAATTTTGAGCGAGACAATGACCGGACCAAGTGCTTTGGAACACCATCAACGGGCATGATGTACGGAAGGTTGATCTCAGATGAAGACGTGCTTGATAGCTCAATCTTCGCTTTTTCTGCAGCATCCTTCAGACGTTGCAATGACATCGGATCCTTCGAAAGATCGATGCCGCCATTTTCATCTTTGAATTCGGCAACCAACCAATCGATGATGACTTGGTCGAAGTCGTCTCCACCAAGGTGTGTGTCACCATCTGTAGAAAGCACCTCAAATACTCCGTCTCCGAGCTCGAGAATAGAAACGTCGTGCGTTCCTCCACCCAAGTCAAAAACAACGATTTTCTGATCGATGGACTTTTTGTCCATGCCATAAGCAAGCGCCGCTGCTGTTGGCTCGTTGATAATCCGCTTGACCTCAAGACCCGCAATTTCTCCAGCCTCTTTAGTGGCTTGACGTTGTGCGTCATTGAAATAAGCAGGGACGGTAATCACGGCTCCAGTTACTTCAGTACCTAAATAGTCTTCCGCAGTTTTTTTCATTTTCTGCAGCGTCATTGCGCTAATCTCCTGTGGCGTGTAAAATCGGTCGTCGATTTTCACACGTGGGGTGTTGTTCTCTCCCTTTACCACTTCATAAGGAACACGTGAGCGCTCCTGTTTCACCTCATCAAATGAGTTGCCCATGAACCGCTTAATGCTGAAGATGGTCTTCGTTGGGTTCGTGATGGCTTGACGTTTTGCCGGCTCTCCTACCTTGCGCTCACCTCCTTCGATGAAGGCAATGATAGAAGGTGTTGTTCGCTTTCCTTCTGAGTTGGTGATGACAACCGGCTCGTTGCCTTCCATGACAGCCACGCAGCTGTTCGTGGTCCCCAAGTCAATTCCAATGATTTTGCTCATAGTGTTCAGATTCCGTTTGCAATGATTTGACCTTCTCTTGTCAAGGAGTGTGCCGCAATCGGAAATGGGTTTGATGGCTGTCAACTGTGGCAGAAGCCAATCCGTTGAACTGACAAAAAGGCCTTGTCAGATCCGAAATCAGCCTGTTTTGACCGACATCGTGTCAGTTTTCCTAGTGTGTTTGCTTCAAGGTCTGGACCAATGCTTTGAAATAGTCTGTTGCATGCAGCATCCGGCTTCCATACCAGCTAAACGCTTCTCCATCCACTAAAATAGGGGTGCCGATGTTCGCGCTGAATTCAGAGAGGTGTTTCTCGCTGAATGGAAAGGGCTCAGTAGGCAACATGATCCAATCAGTTTTCGTTTCCAGCCATTCTTGGCTAGCCGGTTGCGGGTAGCGTCCTTCAGTCCATTGCCCGCCGACGTTCTCGATGCCCCACCACCGCATAACATCGCTGATATAGGTATCGCTGCCTGCAATCATCAATGGCGCTTTCCACACGACATACGCGGCTTTAGAATGAATGGGACGTTTGGTGCCCCAAGCTTCTTGAATTCGATGGACCCAAAGCTCGCCGGCCTCCGGCTTTCCAACGGCCAAAGCAATGCGTTTCGCTTCATCCCAGGCGCTCTCTACAGTGCGCACATCGGTCAGGAGAACCGTGCAAAACGCTTGGCATGCTTTTACTTGTTCCCGATCGTTTTCCTCAAGATTGGCAATGATGAGGTCCGGTTTGAGGTTGGCAATTTTAGAAGGGTTGATGCTTTTCGTACCTCCGATGTGTTCAATGTGCTTGACGGTATCATCTGGGCGAACACAGAACTTTGTTCTTCCCACAACGTGACCCCCTATATCCAAAAGGTATTCCGTCCAGCTCGGTACAAGGCTCACGATGCGCATGAGGCAAAGGTATGCAGATGATGAGGTCACGTCCTACCTTCGCGTCATGCGTGAGAATTGGATTCGGTACATGGTGTGCTGGTTGGCCATCTTTTTGATGTCTTCCAAAATTGGATTGAGCCAGTCGGACCAAGCTCCTTTTCGCATAGGGGTCGTCCTGAGTGGAGGAGGTGCCAAAGGCGCTGCGCATGTTGGCTTTTTACAAGCCTTGGAAGACGCGGGTATTGTTCCAGACTGTATCGTTGGCGCGAGTGTCGGCGCCTTGGTAGGGAGCTATTACGCAGCCGGTTGGAGTCCCTCAGAAATGAACGTGTTACTTTCTTCGGAAGCATTCAAAATGCGACTTGCTGGAGAGGCTCCTTGGGAATTCGGGTTTAAAGAATGGTCTGCGAACCCCAGTTTCATTCAAATAAAATTGGCCAGTGGAGGAGGCCTTGTGAAGGGAAATTTGATTTCAGGATTGCCAATTGACTGGGCTTTGATGGAAGAGCTAGGCCCTGCTGAAGCGGACGCGAAAAGTCAATTTGATCAGTTGTTCATTCCGTTTCGCTGTGTTGCAAGCGATGTCGTATTGAAGCGGGATACCGTTTTTTCGAGCGGAAATTTGGCCACAGCTGTGCGTGCCTCTGTGGCTTTTCCTTTTTATTTAAAACCCATTTGGCTGGACGGTAAGCCGCATTATGATGGAGGTTTATATAACAACTTTCCCATAGATGTGCTGGAACGTGAATTTCAACCCGACTTCATGATTGGTTGTTCTGTCGCGGACGAAATCATTGCCATGGAATCGGATGATTTGGCGGTTCAGTTGGAGGCGATGATCTCCCGTCCCCCAAAGTCATTTGAGAACAACGATTACATCGCAGTGGTCCAACCTGACTTGGAGCTAGGAACTTTTGATTTTGACCGCTCGAATGATGCTGTTCTGGCTGGTTTCGAGGCCACTCAAGCCATGATTCCTCATATACTGTCCCAGCTGACTGCATTGGGATGGGAGCCGGATTCAATGGGGCAGGAGGGGCGTCGGTTGGTATACAAGGAGAACTTACCAACTTTTCAAATTGACACCGTGGTGCTAAAGGGACTGAAGTCCAATCAACAGAAATATGTAGAGTCATTGGTTCTTGGGCGTGTCGCTTCAGAGAGAACCCGTTCGGTGAAGCGAAACTTGTTTTTGTTGGAATCCGACGAGCACATCGGCGCCCTGCGCCCTGAAGCAAGCTACAATGCAGCAACGGGATTTTTTGATGTAGAAGTTGACGTGAAGGAGGAGCGAGATTTGGGGTTAGAAGCAGGCGGTAATATCTCATCTCTTCCCGTGAGCTTTGGATTCGCTTCGGCCCGTTACAGTCGATTTGGACGTGTTCCGATGTCGTTCAAATTTGCAACCTCATTTGGCTCCTTGTACAGTTCAGCATTATTGGCCGGTCGATTTGATTTTCATGGTGCTGTTCCATGGGCTGTTCAACCATACTACCTGCTGCATCGTTGGAATTATGTCCGAAGTTTTTCTACTTTCTTTCAAGACGTACGACCGAGTTTTTTACTCGCTAATGAGAGAGAATTCGGGTTGCGATTCTTGATTCCAACGGGCAATCGTAGTGTTTTAGAATTGCATCAAGTGCGTCTGAAAACGGCTGATTTCACATACCCCAATTGGGAGTTTAATCCGGCGGACACCACGGACGTAGAGCGTTTTAATGGATGGATTATCGGCATTGATTGGATTCAAAACTCATTGGATTCAAAGCAATTTCCGCGTGAAGGCAGTGCGCGGAGTTTGAGGATAAATCGTTTTGACGGAATAAATGAAGCGGTATATGAAGACGCCAATCCATTTTTCTCGCGTGTGGACACATCCTCAGTCCAGGTGGGGTTCTACCGATTAGCGGCCGATTTTGAGCAGTATGTCAGCGTGAAAAAGAAGTTGAGTTTAGGGGTCAAGATAGCAGCGCGGCTTTCAGATGAAGGGGTTCGGTCCACTTACCGTTCCTCGTTGGTTCAGGCCACACCTATGGAGCCCATGCCCGGTTCGAAGAGTCTGTTTTTGGAAAATTACCGGTCATTTAATTTCATTGGATTAGGGGCTGTTGTGGATCTCCAATTGGGGGAGACGATGGTTAGATGGAGAACGGAATACCACGGGATGTTTTTATTGGACCGATTGAAGGACTCGGCAAAAGGCCCGATTATCGTGGGCAGAAATAGCAGGCGTTATATGGCAGGTTCTTGGTTGGTCTGCGATACCCAAGCCGGTCTGTTTTCTTTCGGTGCTGAGTACTTTCCAGAGGAGCGAAGTCCGCTTTTGGTCGAGTTTTCGTGGGGCTATCGTCTTTTTCAATCTTCCATGCGCCGTTGATTCGGCGGTGTAGCTACTTTTGCATCATGAGTACAGTGAAATTTGGAGTCATTGGAGTGGGCCATATTGGAAAACGTCACATGGAGATGATTCAACGCCATGCGGGCTTTGAATTGGTTGCTTTTGCAGACATACGCTCCGCTGAAGCTTGCGGTGTGAACTCTGAAGCTCAAGGATACTCCTCT
>CAJWIF010000107.1 GCA_913041135.1 uncultured Flavobacteriales bacterium | reverse complement strand
ACAACACAATTCCCTTCCACACACACCGATGCCTCCAACGCGAGCCGCTTCTTGTCTCGCTCCAATTTGGCGCATTTCTACGCGCACCGCAAAGGCGCCCGCCAATTCACGAACCAAATCGCGAAAATCCACACGGTCATCTGACGTGTAGTAATACGTCACCTTCTTTCCGTCGCCTTGAAACTCTACGTCCGATAGTTTCATCCGTAAACCCAATCGCTGAATGATCTCCCGGCTCTTGATCATGGTCTCCCCCTCACGCAACCGGGCCTTCTGCCATAGATCAACATCCTCTTGCGTTGCCTTGCGCAGAACTTTTTTAAGCTCGTGATCGTCTCTGATTTTTTTTGCGCTCATCTGCGCGCGAACCAATTCGCCGCGCAAGCTGACCACTCCAATGTCATGACCTCGATCAGATTCAACCGCAATGACATCACCCACTTGAACATCCAATCCGCCTGAACGTCTGAAAAACCCTTTGCGATTGGCTTTGAAACGTACCTCGACAACATCAAAGGCTGTTTGGCCTGTTGGAAGCGCCACGCCTTCCAACCAATCAAACACCGTCATGGGTCCGCAGCCTCCTGTTCCGCAATTTCCATTGCTCTTACATCCTCGCGGATTTCCGTCCTCTCCTTTTTTGCAATTGCTACAGCTCATAGTCTAGCGAAGATACGTTTGGTTAGGTCGTCTTCCGCAGCAAGATGTTGACTTGTACACTCAAATCGAGAAAGACCAATCGGCCGTTGACATTTCCAGCCACATCTCCGTGTGCTTTTTCGAGCAAAGCTTGCAATGGAATCACGTTGTCATGGTGAATAAATGGGGCAAATTTCTCTGCAAAGTTGCGCTCCTCAGCCGTCAAGCGAACCAATTCCATGGCGCCATAATTGCCCACAATGCACTGCCTGACCATGTGCATTGAGTAAATGAAAAAACGCTTCATCGCCTCCCTCCCTAATTTGGAAACCTCCTCTGCTAATTCAACAATAACAGCTGAATCTTGGCCATAACATGCCCGCATCCAACGCACAAATAAGCCATGGTCAGTCCCCGAGCCCTCACTCTGTTCCAATCGCAATGCCGCAGCGACATTGCCGTCTACGACTTGTGCCCATTGTGAAGCCATCGACGCTTCGACATCGAATCTTTCGGTTAAAGCCGACGCCGCCTCTCCGTCCGACAAACGCGGGATGCGAATCGTCTGAACACGCGATCGGATGGTTGCTAATAGCGCGTCAAAATGTTCACTCACAAACAACATTACGGTGCGATCGGTCGGCTCCTCTATGAGCTTGAGCATTTTATTCGCCGTGTCCACACGCATAGTTTCTGGCAACCAACAAATCAAAACTTTCCAGCCTCCTTGAAAGGATTTCAGCCCCAATTTCCGATTGATTTCCATGGCCTCATGAACACTGATAAACAGCTGCTTCTTATCGGCTCCGATGGCGTCAAGCCATTCTGCTTGTCCAAAATAAGGTCCAGCTAACATGCGCAGTCGCCATGCCGATTGAAAAGGAAGTGATGTCGCATGTTCTCCACCATCCTTTTTGAAAAAAGGAAAGGACCAATGCAAATCGGGATGTTGCAACGAATCATACGAGCGACACGATGAGCACTCACCACACGAATCAAGATCTGTCCGGTCGTTACAGTGCAAGTATCTTGCATAGGCCAGCGCCAGTGCGAGCGTTCCAGAGCCCTCTGGGCCATCGAATAACTGCGCATGAGCAACCCGATTGGATTGAACTCCATTCCGCAAGCGCTCCCCTATTTCTTTGTGACCGATGACCTCTGAAAAACGCATTTCACGAAGGTAACGATTGCCTTTTAGAACGAAGCATGAAGTGACGCGTAGACGCCACGACCTGCAGCACTGATTCCACTTGCAAATACACGGTAATGCATGTCCAAAGCATTGCGCACACCCAAACGTAAACTCAAAGAAGGATGCACCTGAATCTCACTTTCGACATTGAGTGTCCACCAAGATGGCGACCCCGATGGCAACATCAAATCCAAGTTGTCCGTTGCGAAGTCTCCAAATTGATCGCTGGGCTTTTGAGCACTGAATAACACGTATCCCTCCAAAGT
The DNA here is from genome assembly GCA_913041135.1 of uncultured Flavobacteriales bacterium. Lineage (GTDB taxonomy): Bacteria > Bacteroidota > Bacteroidia > Flavobacteriales_D > Sanyastnellaceae > UA16. Next base: position 5,310 of record CAJWIF010000107.1, on the reverse strand, counting down.
CCACCAGCGGTGCTCGTAATCAACGGCCACCCTACCAAATAAGGGTGGGATATGGGCCATGGGGCGTGAGGTTGATTCTCCTTTTGCGACTTGTCTACCTCGCGTCCAGTTGACTGCACCTTGAAAGCCGCACTTTTCCGTGATGTGTGCATTGACCTCTAAACGGCTCCCCAAAAGGGTTGCTTGGTCTGCATTGACATGCGTTTGAACCTGAGCTGAATCTCCATCAATCAAAAACATGGAAGCTCCATCAAGCAATGCATTTTGCGGAACAATGGCATGATCCAAAAAACTAGCAAAAGCCGTCCATGTGCACGATAAGACATTCCGACTCTGGAAGTCCCATGTGACACCTTGCTCCAAACTCGTGAGGTATTCCGGTCGCAACGCATCATTCGGAATCAACACAAACCCCCCTTTCTCACGGACTTTGCCAACATCGTCAATGTTGGGGTGTCTAAACCCTGTGGACAATGACGTCATCGCAGACCAGGACCCCATGCTTTTCCAATGTCCCGAAAGTCCGCCTGTCAATGCGCCGTTGTTCATGTTCAATTCGTTGAACGGTAGCGTGTAACTCGCATTCGAATTGAACCGTGCATTGAGCTGTGACTGACTCCAGCGCACCCCTGCGGCAAGTCGATGTTGTCTCCATGGCCATTGGGCTGTGGCGAAAACACCTTGCGTGAGTAATCCGCTGCCCCCATTGGGGTAACGGGTCATTGCTGCTCGGGTACTATCCCCATCCATCACGTGTGTTTGCTGAGCCATAGAGGTGACATCGTCCCAGGATGCACTTACGCCGGCTGTTAGATTCAATCCTGAATACCATCGCTTATTGAACGTGGTGTACCCGTTTAAAACTTGGACCGTCTCTGTTTGTGTCTCACGCCATTCCTCGCCAAACCGACGTTTGATGCGTGACTCCTCGATACGCTGAACCGCAACCTGCGTTTCCCATTGCACATTCCAACGGTACAGTTGACGTGAAAATTTAGCGGAGCCCAATGCCCGCTTTTGAGGACCGTAATTCCACTCTGCCCATTTCAATTGGCCATTGCTCCAATCTCCCGAAACGTCGTACCGTGGGACATTGGAGCTCGTGCTGTATTGAAAATTCAAATCAATCACACCCGGCCCAGCCTGAATTCGGAATTTTTGAAGCCAATCGGTCTGGTGGTACCCTGAGCCCATTTGGATTTCCGGTGAACCATTGACCAGAACCGTATCGACTCCATCGATCCTCGCAACAGATAGGGAGTCCAATCCCCAATGCGAATCACCGTGCTGTCTCCACGTGCCCATGCGCAAATCTCCATATCCCGCTCGGCTAACGCTCGTTAAACTAGCCCATCCTGGACGCGAAATTTCGAAGTCAAGATGCCCCGACCCACTGGTATTGGGTGTGCGATAAGCCGCGGAACTGCGCACACTGAAATTCTTCACTCCCAATTTGGGAGTCCGGGTATGATAATGAATGACACCGCCCAACGCATCGCTTCCGAATAAAATGCTATTTGGGCCGAGCAAAACATCCGTTCGCTCCAGCACTTGAGGATCGATGGTAATGGCATTCTGCAAATGACCGCTCCGGTAAATGGCATTATTCATGCGCACACCGTCCACGACGAGCAAAATCCGGTTGGCTTCGAATCCTCTCAAAATAGGAGATCCGCCTCCTTGTTGACTTTGCTGAACCAAAACAGCCCCCGTTGACCAAAGCAACTCTGCCGCTGTCTGCGGAACTTCCAAAGGGGCAACGGACTGCGAAAGGGGAGCAATTTTATTGACCTGCATGGACAAGGACGAAGATTGAACATCTCCCAGACCTTGACTCACCACTTCAGCCGTTTGCAAATTGACCAGATCCTCTACCATTCTCACCTTAGCAGGAACAGGGTCACCGGGATAAATGACCATATCCATGAAGCCAACACTCCGAAAAACGAGCGTATCGGTCGACTGAGATCGAGAAATCGTAGCCTTTCCCCTCACATCCGTGAGTACACTTTCCCCTGAGTTTTTATTGAAAACAACGGTGAACGGGATGGGGGTTATTCCATCAGAACCGACCGTTCTAATCTGATTCGCGGTCTGCAAAGCACCTCGATTTACAGCCGGGGCTGTATCCACCGAGGCATCCAAAGCACGGATTGACTGTGATTCCTTTTGTTTCACATTCGTAGCACTGGAATCTGTTTGGCCCCAAGTTGAGCCTACCACCGTCAAAAGAAAGGTGGTCGTCCCAAACAATGCGCGAGCATTGAAGTTTAAAACCGAACCGATTAGAGTGCGCATGGCCAAGCGGTAAGCAACAATTGGGCCATTTTGCAGAAGCTTAAGAAGAGAATATGGATTCCAAAACATCGTAACTCTGAATGGTCTTAGGGCCACTCAAGTGGTGTTGCAAATATCGTACTTGGCCCAACACCAATCGACGTCTTTCTGAAATACTCAACTTCGGTGATGCATCCAATGCTGCATGTGGCATCGTCCAATGCACAAACCAGGTTGCCAACTCAGGGCCCAAATGATCCTCGTCTTCAAATACCCCATCCATCCATTCTCCGGTCTGTAAATCCAAGCCTCTCCCTACTCGGGTCTCTGGCGTTGGGGCCAACCCCAAAAGGCTGATCAATTGACCCAAAAATTGGACATGTATCCAACCCGTTTGAGGCATCTCCTCCAACTGTGTCAAGGTGTCCCAAAACAGGTCAAAAACTTCGGGGTGTGCCGATTCCTCGGGCAACGTTTTGAGCACCACCTCCGAAAGAAAAAAAGCGACCGAGCTTCGCCGAACCTCTGAAATCAACTTTTCAAACATCACAACCCGATGGACTTCATGAAAACGAAAGAGCCCTTCAGAGCCTTTTCGCTTTAAACTTGTGACTTCCAAAAGAGCGCCGGGGTGCCACAGTCCGGCCTGGCGTTTTTTGCCCGTTCCCAATCGAACCCACAATGGGACCACCCCCAACTCACGACTCAAGACGCGAATGACCCGCGTTTGATCACCATGCGCCTTTGATGACAACACAATAACGCGGTCTTGGTCAATTGAAATGGAACCCATGATGGAAAGTTAGGGTTCAGCGGATGCAAACGGATGTCATCGAGTCAACAAACCAACCCCCTGAGGAGTTAATTTAGCACCCTCAGCTCTCGTCCATGGAAAATAGCATGCATTCACCAGAAAAATCAGATTTCAGTGCGGATCTCTTCAGCTACCGCCGAAGGATGTCGCGTGAAGTCAAGATCGGGTCATTGACCCTTGGAGGAGATGCTCCTATTCGAATTCAATCCATGACCACTGCTGATACACTGGATGTGGAGTTGACGGTTGCTGAAAGTGTGCGCATGATCGAGGCAGGGTGCGAGCTCGTTCGCATCACCGCTCCTTCCAAAAAAGAAGCGGAGGCACTGAACGAGATTGCCAATAGATTGCGTGCATTGGGGCACGATGTGCCTCTGGTTGCAGACATTCACTTCACACCCAACGCCGCGGAAGTTGCCGCCGATTATGTGGAGAAGATTCGAGTCAATCCAGGCAACTATGCCGACAAAAAGAAATTCGAAGAACTCACTTACTCCGATGCAACGTATGCGGATGAGTTGAAACGCATCGAATCCCGATTCACTCCGCTCGTGGTCAAATGCAAGAACCTCGGTCGGGCGATGCGCATTGGTACAAATCACGGGTCGCTGTCTGACCGCATCCTGGGTCGTTACGGCGACACACCGATGGGCATGGTTGAAAGTGCTATGGAATTTTTACGGATCTGCCGCCAGCATGATTACCACGATGTGGTCATTTCGATGAAGGCCTCCAATCCGCAAGTGATGGTGCAAGCCTATCGGCTGCTGGTATCTCACATGGACCAGGAAGGCATGGATTATCCCTTGCACTTGGGAGTGACGGAAGCGGGAGACGGGGAAGACGGTCGCATCAAAAGCGCGGTCGGCATTGGGACGTTGTTGGAAGATGGCTTGGGCGATACCGTCCGGGTTTCGCTCACAGAAGCTCCCGAAGCTGAAATGCCCGTCGCACGAAAGCTGGTTGAACGCTACCACGGGCGTAAGGACCTCAAAGACATTCCTTCCGTACCGCTCAGTTTTGATCCATTTTCTTACCAACGCAGAACCACACGTGAAGTAGCCAACATCGGACATCGTCACGTGCCTGTTGTGGTCCATGATCTGAGCAATCAGCCTATCACTCCCGCCAGATTATTTGGATGTGGCTACCGGTATTCTGTTCCATTGGACAAATGGAACCTAGATGATTTTGCTTGCGATTTTATTTATGCTGGTGATGAAACCGTCGATTTTGAGCTGCCAGGAACACTGGGTGTGATTCAAAATGCCGAAGCTTTTACTGGAGGAACCCGTCACTTCCCATTGTGGGATGCTCATACTTGGTCGGCAAGACCTTCCACTGCAGGAATTGAAGCCACCATTCACTTTGTGAAAGTTGAGCGGAGCCACCTGACGGATGCCTTCCTTGAATGGGTGAATTCTCAAAACAACGTCGTCTTAGTGCTGACGACATCTCACGCCCATGCGATGGCTTCTTTGCGCGCCATGTGCATGCGATTGGACGAGGTCCAATGCACTGTTCCCGTGATATTTCATCGCCATCCCGAGGTGACAGAACCCGAAACCTACCAGTTGCATGCTGCCACGGATCTCGGGGGGCCGCTTTTGGACGGATTTGGAGATGGGGTCTGGTTGGGTGGCACAGCCGTTCCGTTGCAATGGCGAAATTCCACGGCATTCGGAATTCTTCAAGCCACACGAACACGGATTTCGAAAACGGAATACATCAGCTGTCCCAGTTGTGGAAGGACGCTGTTTGACCTTCAGGAGACCACGGCTAAAATTCGAGAAGTCACCTCACATTTGAAGGGAGTGAAGATTGGTATCATGGGGTGCATCGTCAATGGTCCTGGAGAAATGGCCGATGCCGATTACGGCTATGTTGGCACCGGGCCAGGCAAGATCACCTTGTACAAGGAAAAGGAAGTGATTCAGCGAAATGTACCAGAAGCCGAGGCTGTTGATGCCTTGGTAGAATTGATTCGAGAGCACGGTGATTGGGTCGAGCCCGTGATTGCTTCACATTAAGCCTCAGCTTCCTCAGACGAGGTCGCCGACTCAGAGATTTGCTCTTCTACAGGTTCGGCAAAAAACCGCCGCTGTGAAATCAACAGCGTGATCACGCCAATCGATATCGCTGCATCCGCTAAATTCCAGATCGGCGGGAATATCTCATAAGAACGCATGCCATCAATCGGCCACCACGAAGGCCACCGA
>CAJWIF010000106.1 GCA_913041135.1 uncultured Flavobacteriales bacterium | reverse complement strand
TGGGTCAATGCCTTTGATTCCCGTGAGCACTCCTCCTTGGTTGAGCGTCTCTTGGGTGGGGTCCATGGGGTTCCAGACGCTTTCTTCTCGCAGTCGCCTGATGCCGCGATAGAAGTTGATGCCCCATACTTGCTCTTCGCTTTCGGGAAAACGAAAGGCCATCCAGGGGATGCGGAACTCGGCGGTCCAACCGAGTGAGTCAATTTGGCAAGCCACGTCCCAAACGGCATCCCACGACTCATCATTGTTTCCAGCGCTGAGCTTTTCGTCGCTTTGAACGCCATCCGGTGTCGTGCTAAAGCGAACAGCATTGATGCCGTCGTTGAAGGTGCTGAACCACACCCCGAAATCATCGGCATTGAGTATTCGATCTCTTTGGGAAAGCTGGTGGAGAATGCTGTCAGGAGCGCTGTCCCACATGCGTGCACCGATGTACAGTGCGTCATCGTCATAGGCAAATCGCACATGGGTTTGATGACTTGGAGACTCAAAGGGGTGCGGCGACAGCTGCGTGAAATCACCGGCAACAGGGACCTTGTTCCATCCTGTGTCATCAAGTTGGCCGTCCACGGAAATGGGATGTTTTAGACGCACGGATTCAATCGAACGGATTGAGCGGTCTTGCGCTGCCATTGATTGGGAGGCTAGCAGCCCAAAGATGAGCAAAAAGCGAGGGGAGAAGTTATTGGAGGTAGCCATGGCTCCTTTAGAAACAAGGTTAACGGTAAATCTGTTCACGATTCAGCATGTTTTGCCACGCACGGGCATTCCGCAAGTGATCTGCATAGCGAACGGCGAACGCATGCTTCCCAGATCCATCGGGTTTGGCACACATGTAAAGGTAGGAGTGCTTCTCCGCATTGAGCACAGCGTCAATATAGGATGGCTCAGGGATGCGGATTGGTCCAGGAGGAAGACCGGGATTGAGGTAGGTGTTGTATGGTGAATTCACTCGTTTGTCTTTGTCCAAAAGCCGCTGAATTCCCCAATCGCCTAATGCAAACTTGAGCGTAGGGTCAGCTTGAAGGAGCATGCCTTTTTTCAAACGATTCAAATACAAACCGGCTACGCGTGGAGCCTCATCGAGTCGGGCCGTTTCTTCTTGGACAATGGAGGCCAACGTGACCACCTCGCGAGCGGTGAGCTTCATGTCCCAAGCTGTTGTGAGGCGATTTCGATTCCACCATTTCTCACTTTCCAGGATCAACCTTGCTGCGACATCGTCAGCATCGGACTCCCAATACATGCGATAGGTGTTGGGTATGATGCGCCACAACAAGCTGTCAACATCAAGAGCGTGAACCAATGCAGCGCTATCCGCCCATACGCGCCTAGCAATGGCACCTGCAATTTCTTCTATGTGCCGCTTGGCAGGAACGATTACGGGCATTTCATCCCGCTCTCCGGTCGCGATTCGTCGGGCGATGACATGGGCGGGAACGGGGCCACTTTCACAATACCGGCCCGCACGAACACTCCACCCGCGCCACGCGATGATTTGCGCCGCTTCCGGAAGCTGCGTTCCCCAATACGCTTCTGAATCGGGGTCCAGCTCGTCCGGTCCGATTTGAATGCACCAGGTCTCATCCGGTCCAACCGGGGCATGCCATAAGGTCCATTTCTCCCAGCCCCATAGTCCAGAAGCCACACATCCAATGACCGCAATCATTCCAAAAAAGGCTTTCCACTTCATTTTTTATCAAGGGTTTGAGGTCGGATACACTGCACGCAGATAGCATCTACCCAGTAATCACCGTGACGGATCCAATCCCGTAACTCTCCAGAACGCGTGAATCCAGCGGTTTCGAAAACCGACAAGCTCGCCTGGTGCGTGCTGGGTATTTCTGCCCACAATTGATGCAGACCCACGTGTTCAAAGGCATAGTGAGCTAAGAGTTCCAAGCATTGCGCTGCGTGGCCTTTTCCCCGATGTTCTTTGAGAATGATTATCCCAACGCCTGCTCGACGGTTCCGCGGATCCAGTTGATAGAGATCTACCGATCCGATGGTTTCTGGAGAAGCTTCAATGGTTTCCACCATCAAACGCAACTGCAAATCCCGCCACAAGTCGTGTTGTCCCGAAGCAAAATTCCGCAAAGCCTCCCGCCCAATAGGGTTCATCGTGGCCCCGATCCACCATTCCTTTGAATCGTTTTCGATATCAAATAACAAGTCAACATCCTCCGGCTCCATGGCCCTCAGTCGGTGCGTTTCGTTCTCGAGCATGCAACAAAGATACCGATGTTGCAATGCGTCTTTCATTCCTTGGTAATTTGCGAGCGATTCTCAATTTAATCGCACCATGCACGCATCGATTTCAAGGCCAACTCAAAGCATGCGCCAAAAACGTTTTGCTGAATTTAAGCTCCTGGGAGTAATGCTGATGGCCGGTCTATTTCTTAGTGGATGCACGATCAACCGGGACATCATGTTCAAAACGGGCGATGGCTATGATTTTGCCTCGTTGGAGGACATCGGGTCTTCGGAATACCGTATTGCACCCAATGATTTGATCACCTTCCAGTTGTTTTCAAATGAAGGCGAACGCCTTAATCAATTGACAGCAGGAAGCGCAGATCGCAAAGGCGGAATGAACCAAAACATGATGAATCAGCAGAATCAGATAGCCTACCTGGTGCGTCAGGATGGTATTTTGGAACTGCCTGAAGTGGGGGATATCCGATTGGAAGGATTGACCATTGAAGCGGCAGAAGAGCTGTTGGAAGAGGCTTATAGCAGCTACTACAACAGACCATATGTAGTCATTCGGGTCACCAACAAACGGGTGTTGATGTTTCCTGGGGAGTCGGGACGCGCCCTGGTCATCACGCTGGAAAACATGAATACCAGTCTATTGGAGGTCATGGCATTGGCCGGTGGAATCGGGTCACGAGCCAATGCTTCGAAAGTGAAGTTGATCCGCCGGACAGAAGAGGGCAACAAGGTGTACCAGATGGATTTGTCAACAGTGGAAGGACTGAGCGATGCACAGCTCGTGGTTCAGGCGAATGACATTATTTATGTGGAACCGTTGCCACAATTGGCTCGGGAGTTGGGAGAAAGTTTGAGCCCACTCACCGCACTCTTGTCCACCTTTACTTTCTTGTACGCCTTCATTATCAATACGCCCAACTGAGATGGAAATTCGAGATTTGGCACTGGCGGGATTGAAGTTGTTGGTGCCACGGCAATTCAAAGATGACCGCGGTGTCTTTTGGGAAACATGGCGTGAAGGCATGTTGCTGGATGACCAAGGAAATCCCTTGAACTTTGCCCAAGACAACTTGTCCATCTCGAAAGTCGGCACTTTGCGCGGAATGCACTTCCAACGCGCTCCCCATGCTCAAGGTAAGTTGGTCCGTGTTGCGGCCGGAAGTATTTTGGATGCCGTTGTGGATTTGCGTGCAGATTCGCCCACACGAGGTCAATTTGAAGTCGTGCCACTTTCAGCAACCAACGGACATCAACTGTGGGTTCCAGCGGGCTTTGGACATGGTTTTTTGGCTTTGGCGGACCACACCACTGTGGAATACCGCTGCACCGCTAGTTACCATCCCGAGTCAGAGGGGTCGATTCGATGGGATGATCCCGATGTCGCCATTGACTGGCAGTTGGAAACGTTGGGTAATGTGGAGGCTCCTCTTCTCTCCGAAAAGGATGCTATCGCCCCGTTATTAAAGGACATCGATTGGCCTTTTTGAATGGACGAAGGCCAATTTTAAGTTGTTCATAATTCACGCATTATCGCCGGGTTTTTGACCTTTGGCGAGGAATCCTGTGAATAATTTTACTTCCATGGGTTTCAATGATTTTTTCGCTTTCGGGAAGTACCGTGTTTCAGGCGTTCGCGGCATGTTTTTTCTGCTTTTACTCGCCATTGGCGTCGGAGCAACGGCCTGGTCCCCCAGCACTCCAACTGCTGGGGATGACAACGATTATTTGGAGGAGAGTTCCATGGATGTCTTAGGCAATGGGTCGCAGAATCAGTCTCCCAAAATGCCAGTCCGTTTGTCTCTTGCCGATGAGGATGTCCCAATGGAAGCCTTCGGTGTTCAAGAGCAATTGGATCGAGAGTTGGTGGTGAATGCATACCGCCACGGTTCGACCATGTTGTACATGAAGCGAGCCGCGCGCTGGTTTCCGATGATTGAACCCATTTTAGAAGCACACGGAATTCCGGATGACTTCAAGTACCTCGCGGTCATTGAGAGTGGTTTGGATCAGGTGGTTTCTCCAGCAGGGGCCACCGGGTTTTGGCAGTTCATGAAAGGAACGGCCCCCCAGTTCGGATTGCGCGTATCGTCTGAAGTGGATGAGCGATACCATGTAGAGAAATCAACGCATGCCGCTTGCGCGTATCTGCTCGAGGCTCGAGAGACGTTTGGAAGTTGGGCTTTGGCAGCTGCTTCATACAATATGGGGATGGCAGGCGTGCGACGTGAATTAGAAGAACAAGGCGTTGGTTCGTATTGGGAGTTGCATCTCAATGCTGAAACAGCTCGCTATGTTTACCGTTTGTTGGCCATCAAAACCATCTTTGAAGCTCCGCAAGAATATGGCTTTGATTTGCGTGCTGAAGCGCTGTATGCGCCGTATGAAGTCGAGACGCATTGGGTCAAGGGGTCCATTCCAGATTTGGCTCAGTTTGCGCGTGCACACGGTTCAAACTTGAAGGAATTGAAAACGTTGAACCCGTGGCTGAGAAAGGATCGATTGAATCTGGTGCAAGGCGATTCGTTGCGGGTTCACTTGCCCATAAAATGAACGTCGCGTTGTATATTAGAGGATGGAAGATTACTTGAATGTAGCGCTGAAAGCGGCATTGGAGGCGGGCAAAGCGATTTTAGAAATTTACGATTCTGGAGATTTTGATGTCACGGTCAAGGGGGATGATTCACCATTAACGCGAGCTGATTTGGCCTCGCACGAGGTGATCGTTTCCCATTTGGAGGGCACGGACATTCCCATTCTGTCGGAAGAGGGCCGAGGGATTCCATTTGAGGAACGCAAGGATTGGAAGCAGTTATGGATCGTGGATCCAATTGATGGCACCAAGGAATTCATCAAGCGCAATGGAGAATTTACAGTGAACATCGCCTTGGTCGAGGAGGGTGTTCCTGTATTGGGAGTCATCTTCGTTCCGGCAACGATGGAAATGTATTATTCTGATCGACAATTAGGAGCCTTCAAGGTGGCCTCCATGGCGTCTATGGAGGATCAAGCGTCAGCTCAGAAGTTGCCATTAAACAGCAAAGGGCGCCCGTTTACGGTGGTGGCGAGTCGTTCACACATGTCGCCGGAAACAGAAGCGTATGTGGAGGAGATGCGCCAAGAGCATGGCGAAGTGACGTTGATTTCGAAAGGCAGTTCGTTGAAGTTGTGCATGGTCGCAGAAGGGAAGGCGGATTGCTATCCACGTTTCGCTCCGACCATGGAGTGGGACACCGCCGCCGGGCAGGCCATTTGCATGCATGCCGGATTTGATGTCATCGACTGGAATACCAAGGCCACCATGCGGTACAACCGAGAAGATTTACTCAACGCTTGGTTCTTAGTTCGCTGAGTCGTCAAGGCTTCCCCAAGAAGGTCATGCGATAGGCGACGGTTGCGACCCGCTTGTGACCGCTTGAATTGGTCAGGGTATGCTGGTCGCCCGCAGTTCCAACAGCAAAGACCTCGGGCAGCGCGCGCACCACACCCGCCGGCGCTCCTGATGCCCGGAGGGCTTCTTCCAAAGCGACTTTCTCCCAAGGGTTGGCTTTTTCAGAGAGCAACGGAATCAAGTCCGATCGGTAACGAACCCGCAAGGCATTCGTTTGAAAGCGGCTGTCTTCAATGAGTTCTGTGCATTCAAGCACTTGGCACAATCCTGCAAATTGACGGTCGTTTCCAACGGCCAAGACGAGCCAGCCATCAAGGCACGGCAGCAAATCGCCATAAGGAGCAATGTTCGGGTGGGCACTTCCATTGCGGGTCACATCCGCTCCATTGATCAACCAATTTGTTGCTTGGTTGGCCAAGGCTGAAAGCCCGCTAGCTTCCAGCGAAACCTCCGCGAAAATCCCAGTATGGCCAGCCGCCCGCTCGAGTAACCCTTCGTAGACGGCCGATAGAATTTGTTGGGAAGCCAAGATGTCCATCAGCGCTACGGGCATGCGTGTCGGAGGCGCATCCGCTGGGCCATTCATGTGCATGAAGCCGGTTTCCGCTTGGACCACGACATCATATGCGAGTCGTTCAGGAGCACTCGGGAACCCCACGAGTCGCACATGAACAAGATGCGGATGGCGTTGCGCAAGGTCCTGTGGCGTCAAGCCAAATCGCTCCAAATCGCTCGCTTTGAAGTTCTCCAAAACCACGTCGTGGGAGGCGAGGGCTGCATCGAGCCAAGCCCGGCCGGTATCGGTGCGCAAGTCTTGCCAAGCGATTTCCTTGACTCCATTGGCTGCTTCGTAGTAAGCTGAAGTCGTAGACTCTGGAGATTCGTTGGGCATTTTCCAACTCCGTGTCACATCTCCATGCGGAGGGCATTCCACTTTGGTCACGTGTGCTCCACGCTCGGACAAAGCCGTACCGGCTAAAGGCCCCGCCAATACGCTGGCCAATTCAAGGACACGTATTTTTTCGATGGCGCGCGGAGGGTGTGGCATGCTGTGAAATTAAGCATTCAGCATTCAGCATTCCGCCTCAGTCTTTTTGAAGCGCAGCTTTGTAGGTTTCGATTGCTTTCACGCGAGCAACGGCGTGCTCAACAATGGGTTCAGCATAGGCGGATGTACCATATTCAGGGACCCATTTCTGGATGTAAGTCGCCTGTCCGTCAAATTTGGCTTGCTGAGCTGTGGGGTTGAATACTCGGAAATAAGGCGCTGCATCGCATCCGCACCCTGCCGCCCATTGCCAACCGCCCACATTGCTCGCGAGATCGTAATCCAGTAAGTGCGCTGCGAAATGCTGTTCTCCCCAACGCCAATCAATGAGCAAGTGTTTACATAAGAAACTCGCAACCACCATGCGCACCCGGTTGTGCATGAATCCAGTAGAGAGCAACTCACGCATGCCCGCGTCCACGATGGGGTAGCCTGTTTTTCCCGCGCACCATGCTGTGAAGTGTTCTTCGTCATTGCTCCAAGGAATGCGATCGTACGCCGGACGAAAGGAGTCTTTGGCGGCATGGGGAAAGTGGTACAGGATCATTTGATAGAAATCCCTCCAAATCAATTCCATGACCCACTTTTCGCTCGCTTCAATGCCCTGACGATAGGCCGCGCGTATGCTGACAGTCCCAAACCTCAAATGCAACGAGAGGCGACTTGTTCCCGCCACAGCGGGAAAATCCCGTTGCTCAGCATATTGCTTCAGTATGCTCGAATCGATGCGGGGAGAAGGAATGCAAGCGTCCAAGTCGGAAGGAACTTCAAACCCCATTGAGGTCAATGACGGAATTTCCGGAGCGGTCCATTGCTCACGAGACTCAAAGCGGTTGTCCGATG
>CAJWIF010000105.1 GCA_913041135.1 uncultured Flavobacteriales bacterium | reverse complement strand
TCAGCAACGGACGCAGGTTACTGCGACTATGCTGACGCCGGTTACGATTGCAATGGCGTTTGCTTGAACGATGAAGACCAGGACGGTATTTGTGATGAGTTTGAAATCGCAGGTTGCACGGACAACACGGCTTGCAACTTCAGCAATGCTGCAACGGACAACGACGGGTCATGCAGCTATGCGGACGCTGGTTACGACTGCGCAGGCAACTGCTTGGTGGATAGCGACGGCGATGGTACATGTGATCAAGACGAAGTGAGCGGCTGTCAAGACGACATGGCGTGCAACTACGACGCTTCAGCAACGGACGCAGGTTACTGCGACTATGCTGACGCCGGTTACGATTGCAATGGCGTTTGCTTGAACGATGAAGACCAGGACGGTATTTGTGATGAGTTTGAAATCGCAGGTTGCACGGACAACACGGCTTGCAACTTCAGCAATGCTGCAACGGACAACGACGGGTCATGCAGCTATGCGGACGCTGGTTACGACTGCGCAGGCAACTGCTTGGTGGATAGCGACGGCGATGGTACATGTGATCAAGACGAAGTGAGCGGCTGTCAAGACGACATGGCGTGCAACTACGACGCTTCAGCCACAGACGCAGGGTACTGCGACTATGCTGACTCGGGTTACGATTGTGCTGGTGCTTGCTTGAACGATGCAGACGACGACGGTGTCTGTGACACTGATGAAGTTTACGGTTGTGATGACTCAGAGGCGATTAATTTCCAGCCTTTAAGCACTGAATCAACCGATAACTGCTTGTATCCTGAAGACTTCGAGCCGGATTGCATGTTCGATACGACAGGTGACGGCTATGTAGGAACAGCCGACTTGCTTGATTTCTTAGGAAACCTTGGTTCAACCTGTCCTTAAATAGGACGGGCAAGCTCCTCATTGTTTGCGGAATGTCAATTCTGTGAATAAAACCTGCTTTAAAAAGCATGGGGAGCTTGCCTGTACGTCCTAATTTCGTTGGTCATGTCTGATAGCCCAGCGCAAGTCTCGTATACAGAGGATAATATCCGTTCGCTCGATTGGAAAGAGCACATTCGAATGCGTCCTGGTATGTACATCGGTAAACTCGGTGACGGCCAGTCTGCGGACGATGGAATTTACGTTCTCCTCAAAGAGATCATCGATAACTGCATCGATGAACATGCGATGGGGCATGGTAAGAGCGTGAAGGTGGTCATACGGGATGGAGAGGTTCGCATAAGAGATTATGGGCGCGGTATACCACTCGGAAAAGTGGTTGATGTCGTTTCCAAAATCAATACGGGAGGCAAGTATGACTCTAGGGCCTTCAAAAAATCAGTTGGACTGAACGGGGTAGGTTGCAAGGCCGTGAATGCATTGTCCATGGAATTTGCTGTAGAAAGTTACCGTGAAGGGGAGGGCAAGCTGGCTCGCTTTGAACGCGGTGAGCTCTTGGATGAATCCAAGCTGGAAAAAACGGATGAGCGGAACGGAACATCTATTGTGTTTCGGCCAGACAAGGAGATTTTCAAAGCCTTCAGCTACCGCATGGAGCATGTGGAGAAGCTCCTATGGAACTTTGCCTACCTGAATACATCGCTGGCCCTGTATTTGAACGGTGAGAAATTCAAAAGTGAACACGGTCTCAAGGACTTGCTAGAAAATGATTTGGACCGCGATCCACGCTATTCCATCATTCATTTGACGGGTGAAGACATCGAGGTTGCGATAACCCACACGGATACGTACGGAGAGGACTACCAAAGTTTTGTCAATGGACAATTCACTCCACAAGGGGGTACGCACCAAGCCGCATTTCGAGAGGCTTATGTTCGGGTGCTTCGAGAATTTTTCGGTAAAGATTATGATGCGTCGGATATTCGAGGGGGAATTTTGGCAGCTGTTGCAGTCAAGGTGGAAGAACCTGTTTTTGAGTCTCAGACCAAGACCAAGTTGGGTTCTGCTGAAATGGGACCGGATCGCCCAACACTCAAGAGTTTCATTTACGATTTCTTGAAACGTGAACTTGACAACTACTTGCACCGCAATCCAGAAATAGCTCAGTTACTTCAGTCTCGAATTTTACAGAGTGAGCGAGAACGAAAGGATCTGGCGGGAATCAAAAAGCTGGCGCGCGAACGCGCGAAGAAATCGTCTGTTCACAACAAGAAATTACGGGATTGCCGATTGCACCTCGGCGATAAAAAACCGCGCAATGAGGAGTCTACACTGTTCATTACCGAGGGAGATTCCGCATCGGGATCAATCACCAAGGCCCGCGATGTGCAAACCCAAGCGGTTTTCAGTCTGAAAGGAAAGCCTTTGAACAGCTATGGCTTGACTAAAAAAGTGGTTTACGAGAACGAAGAATTCAATCTCCTGCAAGCTGCATTGAACATCGAAGACGGCTTGGATAACTTACGCTATAGCAATGTTGTTATCGCAACAGATGCCGATGTTGATGGCATGCACATCCGGTTGCTTCTCATTACATTTTTCCTTCAGTTTTTCCCAGACTTGGTAAAGCGCGGTCACTTATATGTTCTTCAAACGCCCTTATTCCGGGTCAGGAACAAAAAAGAGACACGCTACTGCTATAGTGAAACCGAAAAACAAGAGGCCTTGAAAGTGCTCGGTGCAAAAGCCGAAATCACTCGATTCAAGGGGTTGGGTGAAATCAGTCCGGACGAATTCAGCCATTTTATTGGAGATGATATTCGTTTGGATCCTGTTGTCATTGGAAAGGAAAGCCGTATCCAAGAAATGAT
Organism: uncultured Flavobacteriales bacterium; assembly: GCA_913041135.1. Classification (GTDB taxonomy): domain Bacteria; phylum Bacteroidota; class Bacteroidia; order Flavobacteriales_D; family Sanyastnellaceae; genus UA16. The sequence goes on along the minus strand of CAJWIF010000105.1, from coordinate 4,763 downwards.
GTCCTTTTTCATGGGAAAAAACACACCAAATCGACAGCAATTCATCATTGATAATTTGCGTGTGGAAAAAGATGCCGTTGACAATGAATGAAGAGAATCAGCATTCTGAAGAGGAGCCAATAAATGACGGTATGGACTTGACTCCAAGTGAGGGCGTTGCACCAAGCGAAGGCATGGAACGTGTCATCCAGGTGGCAGGAATGTACAATAACTACTTTTTAGATTATGCTTCATATGTTATTTTAGAACGCGCTGTTCCGCACCAAAATGACGGATTGAAGCCGGTTCAACGCCGGATTTTACACAGCTTGAACGAACTGGATGACGGTCGTTTTCATAAAGTAGCCAACGTCATTGGAAATACCATGAAGTTTCACCCACACGGGGACGCTTCCATTGGAGATGCGATGGTGCAGATTGGTCAACGAGAGCTGCTTCTTGATTGCCAAGGAAACTGGGGAAACATTCTCACGGGTGACCGTGCAGCCGCTCCTCGATACATTGAGGTTCGGCTGAGTAAGTTTGGAAAGGAGGTGGTTTTCAACGCGAAAACGACTCGCTGGTTGCTATCGTACGATGGAAGAAACCGCGAGCCCGATACGCTCCCGGTGAAATTCCCCTTGTTGCTCGCTCAGGGTGTGGAAGGGATTGCGGTTGGATTGGCCTGCAAGACACTCCCCCACAACTTCATTGAGTTGTTGGACTCGAGCATTGCGGTATTGCAAGGGAAGAGCTTCACGTTGTACCCCGATTTCCCGACAGCAGGAACGGCTGACGTTGAACAATACAACAACGGTCTTCGTGGTGGTCGGATTCGAGTCCGCGGTCGCATTGAAAAAGAAGACAACAAAACCTTGGTCATTCGGGAGCTCCCGTTTGGAGTGACAACCGGTTCGCTGATTGATAGCATTTTAAAGGCCAATGACAAGGGCAAAATCAAAATCAAACGCGTAGAGGATAACACGGCCAAAGATGTTGAGGTGGTGGTGCATTTAGCGAGCAATGTCAGTCCTGATAAAACCATCGGTGCGTTGTTTGCCTTTACAGATTGTGAAGTGAGTATCTCGCCCAACTCAACGGTCATCTTGGATGACAAACCTCATTTCTTGGGAGTGACTGAATTGCTGAAGATCTCGACCCACCGGACGCGCGACTTGCTTCAAATGGAGTTGGAGATTGAGCTTGGGGAACTGCAAGAAAAATGGCACTTTGCCTCGTTGGAAAAAATATTCATCGAAAACCGGGTATACCGCGATATCGAGGAGTGTGAAACATGGGAGGATATTTTGTCTAGCATTCACGTGGGGCTAAAGCCGCATATTGGTCATCTGCTGCGTGCGGTGACCGATGATGATGTCACCCGTTTAACAGAAATTCGAATCAAGCGGATTTCAAAGTTCGACGCGTTCAAAGCAGACCGACTCATCGAAGGCTTAGAAGGTGACATCGCGCAAGTCAAACATCACTTGGAACACTTGACGGATTACGCCGTCGAATGGTTCCGTATGCTCAAGAAAAAGTATGGTGCAGGCCGAGAGCGAAAAACAGAGCTGCGATCTTTTGAGTCCATTACGCGTGCTGAAGTGGCTGTCGCCAATGAGAAGTTGTACGCGCAAATGGAAGAGGGCTTCGTAGGCACAGGAATGAAGCGGGGCGAAGGGGAATTCATTGCAGATTGCAGTGATATCGATGACATCATTGCGATCCGAAGAGATGGAGTGATGCAGGTGAGTAAAGTCAGCCAGAAGGCGTTCTTCGGGAAAGATCTGATCCATGTAGGAGTGTGGAAGCGCGGTGAAGATCGTACGGTTTACAACTGCATCTATTTCGATGGCGATTCAGGAAGGAGTATGGTAAAACGCTTCAATGTCCCTTCCATTACGCGTGATCGGGAGTACCACATTACCAAGGGGACTCCGAAATCTCGAATTCTATATTTCACGGCCAACCCCAATGGTGAGGCGGAAACAGTATCGATAACGCTGCGGCAAAGTCCGCGTTTGAAGAAACTCAAGTTGGATTTGGATTTTTCTGAACACGCGGTTCGAGGTCGTTCGGCAGGAGGGAACTTGGTCACCAAGCATGCCATTCGAAAAATTGAGTTGGGAGAAGCGGGCGTTTCCACGTTAGGGAAAATGAAGGTGTGGTACGACGAAACTGTTCGGACGCTCAACTCGGATAGTCGTGGCCGTCTCTTGGGAGAGTTCATGGCAGATGACCGCATTGTTGTGTTTTTATCGAACGGTGAGTATTTGTTGTCAGGGTTTGATTTGAATACCCGATTCGACGACAAAATGATTCATTTGGAAAAGTGGAATGCCAATCGCCCGGTCTCTGTTGTCTACTTCGAGGGAGAGAAACAAGAATGGTACGTGAAGCGCTTTTTGCCTGAACTCGTTCAGAAAGCATTCCGATTCATTGGAGACCATGAGCAATCCCGATTGGGAGTTGTCACGAGTCTGCATCATCCCCAAGTTCGGGTTCGTTTCAATCGACGCTTTAAAGAAACAAGAGACCGTGAGGATGAAATTGTTGACCTGCATAAATTTATCGCTGTCAAGGGATTGCGTGCATTGGGCAATCGATTGAATTCTTTGCCCATAACAGAGGTTATTCTCGAGCCTGAAAACGAAGCATTGGAAAGTGAATCGGAAGCGCTTTTGAAGCCTGTCGCTGCGCCACCAAGTGGACAGCCGACGTCAGAAGGCGCTAAATCGGGGGGAGAAATGCCTTCAACAGAATCCAAAGATAAAAGCGATAAGCCCTCCAATAAATCAGAAGGGGAAGACTTCACGCATCCGACGTTATTCTAACTGTCTTCAACCCATTGTGCCATGAGATTTTGCTTTGCTTTCAGTCTTGTATTGACCATGTTGATGGTGCTGCCATCGTGTGACAATCCCGGAGCCAATGATCCAACTAGCTCGACTGAATCGCTGGGTCAAGGCACCTCTGGAGATCGGTTGATTCATCCAGACTGGTCCAAAAACGCCACGATTTACGAGGTGAATGTTCGACAGCATACCCCGGAAGGCACCTTCCTGGCGTTTCAATCCGACTTGCCTCGGATCCAGGCATTGGGAACAGATATCCTATGGCTGATGCCTGTCCACCCCATTGGAGAGCTGAATCGAAAAGGCGGTGAGAACGCCAATAATTATATGGTTCAACCCGGTTCTTCAAGCTTGGGGTCGCCTTACAGTGCCCAAAGTTATGTAGAGGTCAACCCAGCCTTTGGGACGATAAACGATTTAAGAAATCTGGTTGCTGCAGCGCATGAATTGGGCATGAAAGTAATTTTAGACTGGGTCGCCAATCATACTGCTTTCGATAGTGATTGGACGGAGACAAACCGGTCGTTTTTCTTGTTGGATGAAGCCGGAAACCTTCAGCCACCAACAGGAACGGACTGGTGGGATGTGACCCAGTTGGATTGGGAACACGGGCAGGAAAACGGGTTGTATGATGCGATGGCGGACGCCATGGAATTCTGGGTTGCAGAGGCCGACATTGATGGATTTCGATGCGATGTCGCTGGAAAGGTGCCGACATCATTCTGGAACAAAGCCCGACGGCAACTTGAGCGGGTCAAACCGGAAGTTTTTATGCTCGCGGAAGCAGAAGTGCCGGACCATCATGACCGTGCATTTGACATGTCTTACGCGTGGCACATGCACCATGTAATGAATCAAGTGGCACGTATGGAATGGTCAGTTGATTCCATTCGATCGGCGCTTGCCATGGATTCCATGCTGTTTGGTGAAGATGCATACCGCATGATGTTTGTCACCAACCACGATGAAAACTCTTGGAACGGCACCATTGCAGAGCGCATGGGGCCCAATGGTGATGCGATGGCGATGCTTGCGGGAACGTTGTTTGGCATGCCTTTGGTGTATTCTGGTCAGGAGGCTGGAATATCCAAGCGGCTCCGGTTTTTTGAAAAAGACACGGTTATTTGGGGTGATTATTCTAAGACCAACTTGTATCAAACGATCAACGCGCTGCATCATGATGAAGAGGCGCTTTGGAATGGCCCTTTTGGAGGGTGGCCGGAGCTGATCCCAACGGACTTCCACGATGAAGTGGTGGCATGGAAGCGAACAAAGGGCGAGAGTGAGGTGGTCGTTGCTTCAAATTTCGGCAACGAAAATCGAGTGGTTGCTGTTGGCATTGATACGACGTACGCCATAGCTTGGGGAGACATAGAGCCCGCGGGTCAGGTGGAAGTGCCGGCCCATCAAACGTTAGTATGGAAAAAGAAGCCTTGAACATGAACGACTCCACAGCGAAGAAGACCATTGCGTTAATTGCCCACGATGGTAAAAAGACAGCCTTGGTGTCATTTGTTGACTCTCACCGCAAGTGGTTTGAACAATTCAACCTCGTAGGAACAGGAACAACGGGAGGGCGAATCGCAGAGTTAGGGTTGACCGTGGATTGCCTGGCAAGTGGTCCTTTGGGTGGGGATGCGCAAATTGCAGCGCGCATTACGGAAGGACTTGTTCATGCGGTGATTTTCTTTCGAGACCCCATGGGAAAGCATCCTCACGAACCGGATATCAACATGCTGTTGCGGCAATGTGACGTGCACAGTATTCCATTGGCGACAAACATCTCAACAGCTCACTTGATGGTTGGAAGTCATGGCTTTGGAAGCAATCCATTGTGAGTTTCATTGAACGTGGAAAAGGGCCATGGCCTGTCAACAATCAACTTCATACGGTTCAGCAATGGATTGCGCTTCGGCTAGGTGGGAGGTA
>CAJWIF010000104.1 GCA_913041135.1 uncultured Flavobacteriales bacterium | reverse complement strand
CGTGAGGCTTCTTCCTTGAACATTCAGCGCTCTATTGAGCTATTAAAAGGCCCGATTTTTATAGCACATGCTAAGGATGATGAGTCGGTTTTGCCCTCAGAGGCCATGGTATTGGGACATGCATCAGGTTCGCAAGTCAATTGGATAGAGAGCGGAGGACATACGTTTGGTGCGCGTCACCCCTGGACTCAATTGGTTTTACCAGTCCCTTTGAAAGAGTTGGTAAGCAGAACACGCCTGTTTCTGGACGGTCTAAAATAAAGAACAAAAAAAGAGCCCGCAGCAATGCGAGCTCTTCTTATAGAAAACAAAGAAATTACTGTTGAACAACGAGGCGTTGCGTTGAACGCAAACCACCATTTGAAAGCTCTACAAAGTAAATTCCGTTATTCAAGTTCAATTCAATGCGTTGTCCACGATCCAAAGAAGTCACCTTCTGGGTGAGCACCAATTGACCGTTCAAGGCGTGAATCTTCAACTGAGCATCAGCCGGCTGGCCTTGGATGTTGATGTAATTCGCTGCAGGGTTTGGTCCAAAGTTGAAGGTCAAGGCTTCAGGAGTAACAATCGTAGAAGGAACTGCAGTCGCAATTGATACATCATCAACGAAATACGTGCTAGCGTTAGTCGCGTCTCCATTTGCGAAAAAGTTTACGCCTCCAAAAGCAGAGTCAAACAACCAGTTACCAACAGTTACTCCATCCATAGAGAGCGTAATGTTGTCAGAGTCCATATCGACTAGATGAGACATCTGAAACCAGGTGTCATGCTCGAAAGAACCTGCAGCAACGTCAATGCCATCACTGTTTACGTTTAAGGTGCCGTCGATTAAAAAAGTAGCTTCAAACGCCCACGCTACACCAGGCTCTTGTTCTTCTTGAACATTATAATATCCAACAAATCCAGAAGGGATGTACATCCAAAACGAAATGTCATAAACGTCCCCGTCTAAACCTGCGATGAGCATGATATCCATTGGTCCACCGGTTGCAGCAGTACTGTAAATTTTCATGGAATTCGAACCAGTATGAGCAAGCTCATCGGTAATTTGAGAGTCCTCTTCAGTTTCAGGAGCGTTAGCCCAAGTTGACCAAACGGGACTGCTTGAGACGAAATCGCCTACTGCAAACCCTTCGAACCCTTCCTCATAAAGGACGTCCTGAGAAAAAACGGTAACGCTCGTTACCAAACCAGCTAACAGTAAAAAGTTTTTCATGCTTGTGAATTTATCGTTCAGCAATATACGAAATGACCACAACAATTCCTTATTGACATGATGCAGAACCGAATAACATCTTTAATTTCGCAAAATGAATTGGGAAGGGAATCTGCGCAAAATGGATGTTAAATTGGGCGCTTCAGGCAAGAACGAAGTCCAATACCGATGGTTAGGCGCAGACATTCTTGAATCGATGCCTCCAATTGATCCGCATCTTTGGATTGGCCAAGAGCTTACACTTGAATTTGAGGGTGAAATTCACTGTGCAGTAACTGGCAAGCGAATTCGAAAGACATATGGAGAAGGCACGAGTTATGACGCGTGGATCAACGCCCCTCAAGCTGTAGAAAGTGTGTTTAACCCTGAACTGAGTCGCATCCATGAAGGCATAGCTCTTCGTGATCGTGAATGGGAAGAAGCGCACCACAACCAACCACATGTTGTATACATAAGCCATACCAGTGGATTGAAAGTAGGAGTGACGCGAACGACCAACGTCCCATACCGTTGGATGGATCAGGGTGCTGCGGGTGCAATTGTCATTGCGAATACGCCTTACCGGCAACTCGCAGGTGAATTGGAAGTGGCGCTGAAGACCCACATGGCCGATAAGACTAATTTCAGGAAAATGCTCGCCCAAGTCGATTTTGACGCTAAGCTATTGTTGGATGCGCGGGAGGATGCGTTCGAATGGCTCGGGGAAGCGTATGAGAGTTTTTTCGAAGATGATGCGACTCCGATGGAAATGATATATCCAGTTTTATCCTATCCAGCCAAAATAAAGAGCATTCGTTTGGATAAGGTATCTCGCTTCACTGGAGTTTTATCGGGAATCAAAGGGCAGTACCTGCTCTTTGATGAGAATCGGGTATTCAATGTGCGCAACCATGCGGGATATCGCGTGAAATTGAGCAGTTAATCAATTCATGCTCGGATCACTCGGGGCATTGGCGATGTGCGCGTAATCAGGCCCCATGCTCCGAATGAGTTCTTTCCAATAGTCCTCATCTTCTGTTTGTGTATTCATGATGGTTTCAATGGGTGCATCCGCAACAAACCAGGACTTGCTCTTAATCTCGTCTGCAAGTTGTCCAGAGGTCCAGCCGGCGTAGCCAACAAAAAAGCGCAATTCTCGATCCGAGATTACCCCGTCGGCAACCGCTTTTTTGAGCCAGTCAAAATCACCACCCATAAAAAGACCTTCTTTCACTTGTATTGATCCTGGAACGTGTTCGTGGCAGTGCAAATAATACAAGTTGGAGTTTTTAACCGGGCCTCCTAGGCTAATTTTTGCCTGCCAATGGGGCATTTCTTGAAGCAAATCTTGCAAATCGACTTCAATGTAATTGTTCAAGACAAACCCAAATGAACTGTCGCTGTTGTGCTCACAAAGAAGCACTGCCTTTCTTCCGAAGTAAGCGTCCTCTAAAAAGGGCTCGGACAATAAGACTTGTCCAGGCTTGGGTTCTACCGCTGATGCCGGTGTGAATCGAATCATGGTGCGAAGTTCCGACTTTTGGGCCAAATTTGACAGATGGAAATCAGTTCGATTCAACATAGAGTGAAGCCAAGTCGTTCGGCGTGTTGGATACTCGCGGGTTTTTTTGTGTTTTTTTCGTTGTTGGCCACTGCCCAATCAGCTGCATTTGGGGAAGATCCAGCAGTATCATTGGAGAACAATGCGACTCCTACGTGGTCGGAAGCGATAGCGGCATTCCAGATTCTTGCCGACGACCACAATGACGTCACGCTAATCCAAGTTGGAAAGAGCGACGTTGGTAGACCGATTCATGCATTTGTTTTTTCACCTGGGGCAGATCAGGTCACCTCTCTAGAAACGCTCGAGTCATTCATGGCTTCTTCCGATGAGCGCATGACCATGTTGGTAAACAATGCCATTCACCCGGGTGAGCCATGTGGTGTTGACGCTTCAATTGGTTGGATGCGGGAGGTTCTTAGCAATCACAGCTTGAAGAAGGCATACTTGAATAAAATGGATGTGATCATCATTCCCATGTACAATATCGGTGGGGCTCTGAATCGGAATTGCTGCTCGCGAACTAACCAAGATGGACCGGAAGCTTATGGCTTCAGAGGCAACAGCCGAAACTTGGATTTGAACAGGGACTTTATCAAAATGGACAGTCGGAATGCAGAGGCTTTTGTCCAGCTATTTCATGCGGTCAAACCGGATGTTTTCGTGGACACTCACACGACCAATGGTGCGGATTATCCGTATCGAATGACCTTAATCACCACACAGGTAGATAAAGCGGGGCCTGTCATTGGACCGTTTTTAACAAAAGTCTTTGAGCCAAAGTTGTATCAACGCATGGAGCGATTAGGAGAGCCCTTGATTCCATATGTGAATCTGCGCGATGAGACACCCGAAAATGGCATCGTCGCTTTTCTTGAAACCCCGCGCTACAGCACCGGATATACCACGCTGTTTTCAACGTTGGGCTTTACGGCCGAAGCACACATGTTGAAGCCTTTCCCTGAACGCGTAGAAGCGACACGGAAGCTTCTACAGGAATTGGGGTTGTTGAGTATGGAGTTGGCCCGCGAAATCAAACAGATTCGAGCTGTTGAGCAGGTGCGGCTTTCGAATGCTCACGACTTGCCTGTTCGATGGAAGTTGGACACGGCCGATTCCACGCAACTCGCATTCAAAGGATATACAGCGAGAAGGGAAATTAGTGCCATCACAAAAAGCACCCGTCTTCGATACGATCACAATGTGATGTGGGAGGATTCTATCACCTATCTGAATTCTTATGAAGCGAAGTGTGTGACCATTTTACCGGAATTCTATTGCATTCCACAAGCGTGGCACGAAGTTGTGGATCGTCTTGCATGGAATGGAATAGAAATGACAGCTTTGACGAGGGACACCGTCATGCAATTGCGAGTTGATTACATTGAATCGTTTGATTCATCCAGCAGGCCCTATGAGGGACATCATGTCAATACAACGGATTCAATCACTCAAGTGGAAGAGTGGGTGCAGCTCTATGCTGGAGACTGGATCGTTTCCACGGAGCAGGAAGGAATTCGATTCTTAGCAGAGACATTAGATCCTCGGGCACATGATTCGTATTTCACATGGAATTTCTTCGATAGTTCTTTGCAACAAAAGGAGCATTATAGTGGTTATGTGTTTGAAGAAACAGCATACGATTTACTCCAAAACGACCCTGCTTTGTCTGCTGAATTTGAGGAAGAAAGGTCCTTGTTTCCAGAGCGCATGAACACGCCAAGGGCTCAGTTGAATTGGATCTACAAGCACTCTCCGCATTATGAGGGTACGGTCAATCGCTATCCCGTCTTCAGATCCATGACCCCTAGAACTTTTTCGAAATGAAGCCGCTCTGGAATCTTCCTCCTAAGTTCATTAGTACGACTCATAGTTTGGGTCGATTCTTACGGCGGGATATCGTTGGCTTGACTCCCGTTCAGATCCGGTTGGCTTTGGACTCATTATCGAGGCTTTACCCAGGGCCCGCTGACGTTCATTTTGCATATGAAATGATCCAAGAACAGCAAGTTGCTCGCTTAAGACTCAAAAGGGATCAGCCAAAACAAGGCGTTTTCTTTGTTCACGGTGGAGGGTTTGCTTTCGGTTCAGCTAGGACTCATCGCGCCATAGCAAGTGCACTTACAAAGGAAACGGGCTGTGAGGTTTGGATTCCAGAATACCCTTTGGCTCCAGAACACCCTTTTCCTGAAGCATTGAATACGTTGGAGGCGATGTGGCGGGAATTTAAGAGTCAGTACGACTCTGTTTTTGTTTTAGCCGATTCGGCAGGGGGCAGTTTAGCAGTTGCCGTGATGCAAAGGTTAAGCCGCGAAGAACGTCATGAAATTCAGGGGCTGATGCTCCTTTCCCCATGGGTAGATTTGCGATCAAACTCCATGAGTAGCCGAGCAGATTCAAACGCCTGGAGTCCATTTGGTCGATTGGATATGCTGGAATATGCAACGCATTATCTCGCCGGTGCTGATCCAAAACAAATCGAGGCATCTCCATTGCTCGGTTCATTTGAATCGTTTCCACCAACGTTAATTGAGACATCGGCGATGGAGTATCTGCATCCTGACGCTTATGCTTTGAAGGAGCGTCTTCTGGCAGAGGAAATTGAAGTTTGTTGGCGTGAAGAGGAAAACGCTTTGCACGGTTGGCAGCTTTTTCCAGACATTTTACCTGAAGCAAAACGATCCGTAGAGGCCATGTCTCAATTTATGAATGAGAAACGTGTTGACGTTCCCAGGCATCAAATGCGCGGCTAAGTAGCGTCATGCCTTCATCCAACTCTTCATCGGATATAATAAGAGGAGGGGCGATTCGAAAGGAATTTGGCGTGCTTAAGAAGTAAAAGATGAGCAGACCGTTTTTTCGGGCGTGCTCGACACAAAAATGAATAGCCTCTGGACTCTCCATTTCAACGGCGATGAAATACCCGAGGCGACGGACGGCCTTCACAACGGAATGTTTTTTGAGTTGATTCTCCAATCGAGCGCCTCGCATTTCCAACACTTTCCAATCGACCTTTTCAAGCAATCCCAATGCAGCAGCTGATGACGCGCATGCAACGGGATGTCCGCCAAAAGTGGTGATGTGTCCAAGGTCCGGCTCATGAGCCAAAGTGCGCATGTTCCTGGCGCTAGATACAAAGGCTCCGAGTGGCATTCCGCCACCTAGAGCCTTGCCCAAACAAAGGATGTCTGGGGACACGTCAAAGTGCTCAAAAGCAAAGGGTTTTCCTGTGCGTCCGATGCCACACTGGATTTCGTCTAGAATGAGCAGAGTGCCTGTTTCATTGCATCGCTTCTTAAGCTTTTTGATCCAGACGATATCAGGAATGCGAATACCTGCATCCCCTTGGACGGTTTCTGCAATGACAGCGGCTTGTGTGCCGTCGATTGCAAGTAAGGCATCCTCGTGATTGAACGGAACAAATTGAACGCCATCGAGCAAAGGCTCAAAGGGTTCCCGGCGATCTTGATTGGAGCTAATACTCAATGCTCCAAAGGTGTTACCGTGGTAACCGCCTTCCATGGCAATGAAGTTTTTGCGTCCTGTTACTTTACGGGCAAGTTTGAGTGCGCCGTCGATGGCTTCTGCACCTGAATTCACGAAATAAACGGCATCGAGGCTAGTCGGCAACAACTGGAGGAGTCGGCTTGCGGCTAAATCTTGTGCTTCTTGCTGCACTTCGCCATAGACCATGACATGGAGATGTCGATCGATTTGTTGATGCAGTGCTTCGACAATAGCGGGGTTGTTGTGGCCAAAAGATGAAACGCCAATGCCAGATATAAAATCCAACATTTTGGTTCCATCTTCTAAATGGAAGTAAACACCGCTTGCGCTGCTCACTTTTAAATTCAATGGATGCAACGTCGTTTGCGCCAATCCACGGTGAAGAAAGTCTTCCATCAAGGTTCGTTCACAAACAATTCAAACTCGTCTAGAAAAACCCAACTAGGATTTCCCGCGGCCAAGTGATCCTGAGGCAAATCGCCGAAATGCTTTACTTCAGCCCGCCAATAACGCGCTGTTCTGGATTGCCGACAAACAAATCGATGTGCGACATTCGACTCGTCTTCATTGGACAAGTCGTGGGTTGTCGTTTCGATGAATTCCCATGTTTCGCCGTCTTCAGAGCAGGAGAATGAGACTGAATGGGGGAGGAAAATCCAGGGTCGTATATCTCGCAAAGCCCCCATTGACATCCATTGAACACGTTTTGAACTTCCCAGATCTACTGTGGCAATGACATCCTTTCCCCAGAATCCCTGCCAATCCCCAGTCTGATAATGGTTGTTCCCATGAATGCCATCAATCAAAGCTTGCGCTCCACCTGCGGCATATTGTGGGTCGAAAGGTTCATTTAAAACCAATTCATGCCGGTGGCTAATCTGGCGCACTTTATGCGCTACACGCGCTGAAGACAAGCCAAGCGCATTCTCACTGAACGCTTCGATTCGCTGGCTTGATGTCAACGCGATAGGTTCTATGTAGGTCTCCCACGGCGCGCTGCAATCGGAAGCATTGATGGCGCAAATACGATAGCGTGTGACCAAATGTGGGTCTGGGTTGGTAATTGCAACGCTTGTCTGCATCGCCTGAAACGTTCGCGGTGCATGGATCACAGGGACGCTCACAAATTGGCTGTCGTCCAGTTTTTCTACAGGCCGGTCTTGGAAATCAAATCCAAAGTCACTGATTTCATCTGACCCCATGAAGTTCAATACTCCGCCCTCTAACAAGGACTCCTTTGAAATCCAACTAGCGCTTTTCGCTTCATCATTGAGTGTCCAAGAAGCAATATAGCGTTGCGGATCGTTGAACGAAATTGTTAGTGAGGGTAGGCTGTCGAGCTCATTTGATCTTGGTTGAACGATCGCCCTTTCAAATGCAGGGATTCCAGCCACGATCTGATGCGACCCCGGAGTTACGGGATACAACCCCAAAGCACTCCTCACAT
>CAJWIF010000103.1 GCA_913041135.1 uncultured Flavobacteriales bacterium | reverse complement strand
GCTGAGTGGTGGGTGTGTGCGGCTGATGAAGCCAGATTGATCACGGACGGGATGGGCATGCTCTTCAGTGAAGCGGCTCCAAAAGCCAAAGGTGAAGGCCGCTTGGACGCGGCCGCACAGGTTGAAAATCCAGCGCTTCACCTTTTGAGTGATCGCTGGAGTTGGGTCAAGTTAAGTGACGCTTTCCAAGCCGAAGGTGGAGAACAGTTTGTGACGCTTGGTAATTTCAAGCCCGCTTCGGAGTTGCGCGTGATGGAGCGCCAGGATGCATCTGCGGAATCAAGCCGATGGGCTTACGTGTATGTCGATGATGTTCGGGTACGCCCGGTCCAAAGTCGAGCGGACTGTTCTTGTTTGAATCCACTCTTGGCACAAGAGGTAACGGACCCTCCCTGGCAGTCCTATCAGAGAGGGCATGTGCGCTGGGATGCGGTGTTGTTTGAATTTGATTCAGATGCCTTGACGGATGAAGCAGGCGTCCAATTGGAGGCCGTTGCAGAGGAGATGCGAGCCAATCGGTTCTTGGTGATGGAAGTCAATGGGCATACTGATTTTGTGGGCTCGGAAGGGTACAATCAGATGTTGAGCGAACGCCGGGCTCAAGCGGTCATCAATGCGCTAAGAGACCGCGGGGTAGACCCCAATCGATTGCAGTTGTCGTGGCATGGGAGCCATATCCCCGCGGCGGATAATTCAACTTCAGAAGGACGTCGCCAAAACCGCAGGGTCGAATTTGAATTGCTAGAACACGCTTTTCTACCCACGGATTGACCTGTCCAGCACTTTCTTGTCGAACGAAGTAATAGCGATTAAGCGGTTTTTTTCTTCGGGATTGCGATGAGGAAACACAAACTGGCAGCGAAGAAAATAATCAGAGCCAATACGCTGGAACGCATGGAACCCGTAAATCCTTCAATGTATCCCCAGCTGAACATCCCGATGATGAGACCGCCTTTTTCCAGCACTTCATAAAAACTAAAATAGGAGGCATGATCTTCTGTTTCAGGAAGCATTTTAGAATAACTCGACCGGTTCAAGCTTTGCGTACCGCCCATCATGAATCCAATGATGCCCGCCGCGAGATAAAATCCGTAGACGTCTTTGACGAAGTAATAAGTATAAACGCAAACAAGTGACCACACAACAATGCACCCGATGAGTGTGGGGATATTGCCCATTTTGCTACTCACCCAAGAGACGAAAAAGGCGCCGGGTATAGCGAGGACCTGTACTGCAATAATGGCGAGAATGAGTTCTGTGTCATTCAAAAGCACCTCCTTGATTCCAAACGATGAGGCCATGAGCATGATGGTCTGCAAGGCCATTGAAAGAATGAAAAACCCCCATAAGAACCGCACGAGTTCTTTGCGGCCGTTCAAATCGCGTGCGACTTTACGAAGCTCTTTGAATCCTTGCGCAACGAGCTTGCCTTGAATGGGTGATTTCGTCTGGTTCGATGGAAGTTTTCGAAAGGCGGGTTGGGCCCAAGCGAACCACCAGATGCCTACCAGAACGAAGGTCCAGGGGGTCATGAAGTTTCCTACGAGCATGATCAATGCGAGGCACAAAAGGAGCAGCAAAATACTGCCAATGTAGCCCATAGCAAATCCCGTTGCGCTGAGTTTGTCATGTTCGTTTGCGGGCGCAATCTGAGGAAGGAAGGCATTGTAGAATCCAAGGCTACCCCAAAAACCGATGTTGGCTAAAAACAAGGCAGACATGCTCCACTCCATGTGGCTCGGGTCAAAGGCATAGAGACCGAGGCAGCCCAATGATCCGGCGAGACAGAAGATCTTCATCAACTGCAATTTGCATCCGGATACATCTGCGATGCCACTAAGCATTGGAGAGAGGATGATAACGATCAAGAACGAACACGCTAAGACATAGCTGTATAGTTGGGTATTGATCAATTCGACTCCCCAAAAGGTCACGACATCGTTGATGATCTCTCCCGCCTCATTGCGGTCTGAAGTCAGGGCGTTGAAGTAGATCGGAAAGATCGCCGTTGTCACGACAAGCGAATAGGGGCTGTTGGCCCAATCGTACATCGTCCAAGCGGACTTGATCTTTTCATCCTGCGTTTGACGTTGCTTGCCTCGGAACAATGTGCGCTTCAGTGGGACAGATTCGGATGTGTTTTCATTCGACATGATGTGAAGATAAGCCGTTCTATACTTCTGTCGTTTGGTGGGTGTAAGCCGCCTATAAAAAGGCATGTCCTCTTGCGAGGTGCGTTGTACTTTTGCAGTGATGAGTACACCATCTTCCCTTGACTCTAGCTACGACATTATCATTGTCGGTGGCGGTATTGTTGGCGCAGCCACGTTCTATCAATTGCAATTGCGTTTTCCGAATCGGAGCTTGCTGTTGATTGAAAAAGAAAAGGAATTGGCGCATCATCAAACGGGCAACAACTCCGGTGTAATCCATTCAGGGTTGTACTATCCTCCAGGTTCATTGAAGGCCAAGAACTGCGTCGATGGACGTCGAGCCTTGGTACAGTTTGCAAAAGATCATGGCATTCCCCATGACGTTTGCGGCAAAGTCGTAGTGGCTGTTGACGAGAGCGAGGTGCCTATGCTGGAAAAAATACAAGGAATTGGAACGCAGAATGAAATCGAAGGATTAGAGCGCATCACAGGCGATCAATTGCGTGAAATTGAGCCGCATTGTAAAGGGGTGGCCGCTTTGCATGTGCCGTGCACAGGGATCATTGACTACCGTGCTGCTACACGCAAGATGGTTGAGTTGGTCCAGGCTTTGCAACCAGGAAGTCACGTGCGTCTCGGTGATGAGGTGGTCGGTTTTGATCGGGAGGGAGAGGAGACCATTGTTCGAACAGCTGCTCTTTCGGCTGGTTTTCGTGCAAAGCACGTTGTGGTCTGTGGAGGGCTTCAGGCGGATCGTTTGGCCCGGAAAGACGGTGTTGATTTGAAAGAGCGCGTTGTCGGTTTTCGAGGGGATTATTATGAACTCACGGAACAGGCAAAACACAAAGTGAAGCACTTGATTTATCCGGTCCCAAATCCAGACTTCCCATTCTTGGGGGTTCACTTCACTCGGATGACGGACGGTGAAATTGAATGCGGACCGAATGCCGTATTCACATTCAAAAGAGAGGGATATGGTAAGACAGATTTTGATTGGAAGGACACCATGGAAGCCTTGGGTTATGCCGGAACATGGAAGCTCTTTTTCAATAACATGGCTTTTGGAGTCAATGAATACCGCAGAGCTTTTTCGAAACGATTGTTCCTGAAAACGCTCCAGCGGATGATTCCTGATTTGACCATGGACGATCTAAGGCCGGGGCGATCTGGCGTGCGTGCTTTGTTGTTGTCAGAAGATGGCGATACACGCGATGATTTCCGGATCTCTTATACAGATCGAAACATCCACGTCCTGAATGCCCCTTCACCCGCAGCAACCGCCGCTTTGGCCATTGGAGATCACATTGCCGAATTGGCTCAGGAACGCTTCACATTCTGATCCAATAAATCTCATGGCGTCGATGCAGCGCTGTCGGAGCCATTTTTTATCCATAAAAAAAAGAGGCCGTCCATTGGACGACCTCTTGAATTCAAGTCTCTGGCAAGAGTGCAAATCACTTTGGTGAAGATGATGTGCGGCGATTTGAAGTTGATTGCAATGCTCAAAAGGCAACGCAGTCAAATCAATCTTTTTTCTTGGCTTCTTTGTTGTCTGCTTTAGCGCCTTTGTCGCATGAAGCGGCAGACTTACCAGAACAGCAAGATGCTTTCGTTCCGGCATCAGCAGTCTTTCCTGCGTCGGCTGTTTTTCCAGCGCAACATGCAGCAGCGCCTTTGTCACATGATTCTTTTTTACCGTCTTTCGCGCTTCCTGTGCAGGCCGTGCTCTTGCTGTCAGCAGTTTTCGTTCCGTTCAAGGCAACGTTTTTTACTGATTGGGCACCATCCTTTGTAGAAACAGTGTTTTCAGTTGCAGACTTAGATGAGGTTGTAGAGGCGTCAGTTTGGGCGCTTACAGCGAATGCGAAAAACGCAAATACGCTGAGAATCAGAACTTTTTTCATTGAAGGAATGGTTAAAGTGTTTCGGTGATAAATTTCAGGAAGGAAGGTACTCTTTATTTGTTGTTTTCACAAGGCTTTATCTTAACTTTGTCGCCGCTTAGGATATGACCAACAGTGATATTGGAGAGGTGCCAGAGCGGTAATGGAGCAGATTGCTAATCTGTCGACGGGAAACTGTCTCCAGGGTTCGATTCCCTGTCTCTCCACAACGAAGACCAACGCACTAAGCGTTGGTCTTTTTTTATGCAATGACTTTGATCGTGAATAGCGTTGCCTTGGATAGATGCTGCATGAAAGAGGGACGAAGAGTAGCCATTGTCAAGAGTGCCTCAGAAAAGAACCCTCTGGAATTTTCCCTTTAATGACGCACACAGCATTTCCCACATGGTTTGCATTTTCGAGCTGTCGGGTAAAATGTAGCTTCGGGTCCGGTGAGCATTTTAGCTAATTTCTGCCCCAAAGCGAGCGATAACCCCCCTTTTTTGGTACTAAAAGCCATAAAAACAGCATTTCCCCTCTTGAGATGTCCATGCAGCTTCGAACCTGTTCTTTGTTCAACTGGCTGAAATTGTGCTTACTTCTGATAACCCTATAAATAAGGGTAGAAGGCATTGCACAGGGAATAAAACGGACTATCTTTGCCCCCCGCTTTCGAGCACGGGGCGTGGCCTAGTCCGGTTACGGCGCCTGGTTTGGGACCAGGAGATCGCAGGTTCGAATCCTGCCGCCCCGACTTCAAAACCGCATCAGCAATGATGCGGTTTTCTTGTTTTAAGAAGAGAAATTCCGAGGTGTAAGGGACAACCGACAATGGAGCATTGTGTGGGTATGAGGAGAAGAGGCGAGTTTATTTCGTGTTCCGTTTGTCTTGGACGAGCGACTCATTGGAATAGATTTGCGGAATGCACATCCGTTCGATTCTTTTCCTCATCGCACTCGCCTTTTCCGATGTTTCTTCGGCGCAATCCGTCACGAACCCTGTTACAGGACGAACGTGGATGGATAAAAATCTGGGAGCTAGCCAAGTGGCAATTTCCAGCACGGATAGTGCGAGTTTTGGACACTTGTACCAATGGGGCAGAGGGAGTGATGGTCATCAATTGCCCACATCAGGCACGACGACTGAGGTTGCGGGGTCAGATTTCCCCGGACACGACCTGTTTATTCTAGGCTCTGATGATTGGCGGGTGCCTTCCAATCCGGATCTCTGGTATGGTTGGGATGGTTTGAATAACCCGTGTCCGTGGGGATTTAGTATCCCCACAGAAGCGGAGTGGTTGGAAGAAATAGCGACTTGGGACAGCCAAGATGCCGCGGGTGCCATGGCATCTTTGTTAAAGCTTCCGTTGGCCGGTGCGCGTAGTCGAATGTCAGGAATGATCGGGAATGTCAATGCCTTTGTGGGGTATCGAACTCGGGAGTCCAATGGAGCGGATACGCGCAATTTGGGAATCGCGGTCGATGTAGCGATGATGGGCACTCGCGCCAAAGGTGATGGCAACTGCGTCCGTTGCATTTTTGATGATACCAGTCGATTGGATGAAATGCAGGGGATCGAATCTGTACCGTTGGTTTATCCAAATCCCACCAACCAGTCGGTGACCCTTCAATCGACGATCGGCTCATTGGGTTGTGTTTATTTCTTCTACGATTCCAATGGGAAAATCCAAGCATCTGGTCAAATTGTGCAGGAGAACCAAACCATCGATTTGGAATCATTGCCTTCAGGACTATATCATCTTCGCTTTTCAAGTCCGATCTGGTCGAATCTGCGCGTGGTGAAATACTGAGCCAGCGAATGCAAAATTTTCCCAATCAGCAAACAAATTCCTGTTTCAAGGAGTTCTACTTATGATTGAGGCCATCCAGTATTCATGATGTAGGGTTAGGCAGAGTGAAAAGGAAGTCGAAATTCTCAGTAACCGCACGTGAAAGCGTGCGGTTTTTGTTTCCACGAAATTCTTCTTCAACTCCCCCTCACTCGCAGAGATCTCCGAAAACAGCGAGTAGAATTAGCAAGTCTGAGACATTGGTTTGATCGTCCCCGTTGATATCACCTGAACAAGGAGCGGTTACGCAACCAAAATCACTGAGAAAAATCAACACATCCGCGACCGTGATTTGGTTATCTCCATTGAGATCTCCCTCACAAACACAACTGGTGAACTCGCATGAATTGTCGTCTAAGGAGGCTGTCTCATCATAGTTACACGCAGCGCTGTCGGTACAACCGGCACACGACGTGTAGTCACACGAACCGTCGTCAGCTGTGGCCAACTCATTGAAATTACAAGCCGTGCTATTGGTGCATCCGAAGATGTCATCTGGAGCTTCGCACAGTCCATCAAAAGTCAACGTGGTGGTGTAGAGCGCGCCAATGGAAGCATTCCAAGAGTTCAATAAGGTGATGGTCCAATCCCCAGTGCCCGAAATGGGGTTGGGAAATAGGGCTGTTGCTGTATAGGTTCCCGCGGCATTGGTATTCCAACCTGTCGGCCACATGCCAGCACTAGGACAATCCAATGATAAATTATAGCCGCCGTATTGCAAACAAGTTCCATCGGGAGCGGTGATGCCCACCATCATTTCGTTTGCCCAAGAATTGTCCGCTGGAGAATCCAAGAAATCCAGAACAACAGAGAAGCCTGTGATATACCCAAAGCCATTGATCACTTGTGAGGTTGTTTCACCTGCTGCAAGTTGCACATCCTCAAAGGAGACGTCGCTCGTACAATCGCATGTAGATCCCGGTTCTGGAAAGAAGCAAGAACCGTCGTCAATTGTGGCTTCCGCATCATAATTGCAGGCCTCTTCATCCATACAGCCTGAGCAGCTTGAGGCATCTCCACCGCAAACCCCACAAGCGTCAATGTTGAATGCACACGTCCCATCATCTTGAACTGCTTCCACATCATAATTGCAGGCGGAATCATCCGTACATCCATAGTAGTCGCAAGTCGTGATGAGGTCTACGCAGGTGTTAAAGCAGGAACCGTCGGAGTTGATGCTTGGTATCAATGCAGAATTGATCACGGTGGGATGGAAATTCAGATTGACCGAACCACCAGACACCGCATGGCAATAACTCATCATCGTGCCGACTTGGGCTTGAGGCTCATTCGTGCATCCTCCCTCGGCTTCATAGCAGTTGTCAATCGGCCCGTCTGGCCAGCCGCACCAGTGCGTGTGATTGGATCCAAAGTTGTGCCCCAACTCGTGTCCAACAACATTGAGATTCCAACTGTAATTGGATAAATCATAGGTCGTGGTGGGGTCAAGATATGAGCTAAATCCCACGCCATACTGCGCCGAACAAACCACATCGAGGTAGGCAATGCCTCCCGTTCCAGTGTTTCCTCGTCGAGTCATCAGATGAACCAAATCCCGCTGGACATTTGCCAAGTCCGAGTTGGTAAGCCATTCCATGCGGAACGTGTCCAACATGGTCCCGGCATCATCAGTAATGCCGTTATAAGGATCTGTCGTCTCCCAAACGTGGATGTATGAAGCTTGAATGTTGATCAAGGCATCGAGGTCAGTGGTGTAAATGGTATTGACACCCGCAAGCAAGGCCAAAGCCCACTCTACGGCGGGGGAGCAGTCGTTTCCAAACGTACCGTAGGGGTAAAAGTCAATGTCAATGGCGACCTCAACACATTCTGA
>CAJWIF010000102.1 GCA_913041135.1 uncultured Flavobacteriales bacterium | reverse complement strand
ATTCATGAGGTAGGTGTCACGGAGCCGACTTGCCGCATTTATCCAAATCCAGCTTCCACTTCCTTCACGGTTGAGCTAACAGAAAATGCTTCGATTGGAGAATGGATGGAGTTGCGTGATGCGATGGGACGACTCGTTCTTCGTGAGCAGATTCAGACACTTCGCGCTTCGATCGATGTTAGTGGATTGGCTCGTGGACATTACTTGGTTCAATACGGAACCAGTGTACCAGCGAAATTGGCCATTCGGTAATTCGCCTCTAGCGATTTAACGAAACAACGCGAACGACCCGAGAATCACCAATTCTGGATTCCCATCTGCAGGGTAGTCGGTCTCTCCGTCTTCCTGAATGATGGAAATGGATTCATCGCCTCGTTTGATGCGCAACTCGTACCAGTAAGTGCCTTCGCTGGCTTCCTCAGCTTTGGGGTCCCACCCTGCTGTGGAACCAAAATCTTGGGAGGAGTAAATCAAGTTGCCCCAACGGTTAAAAATGCGGACGCTACTACCTGGCCAATTTTCTAAGCCATCAACGAGAAATGCATTGTTGATGGCATCCCCATTGGCTGGAGTGATGACATTGGGGATGGTCAAGCTACATTCCTCAGTGGACACGACAAACGAACCGGATGCTGCATAACACGGTGGTACAGTCGCTATTTCGACGACATACGTCCCATCTCCAGAGCTCTCAAGGCCGGCACCATTGCCTATACCCTCACCTGTTCCGTCATCAAAAATCCAAACGTAAGAATAGTCCGTTGAAGTAGGTTGCATCACCACGCTATTGACCGTCATGTTGATATTCTCATCAGGACAAACCACCAAATCTTCTGCATCCCAAGAAAGCGGTGGATCCAGAAGTGTTAGATCAAGCGACACAAACCCCTCACCGACATTCCCACAGTTGTCCTCAACGGAACCTGAAGCCTCTGTCAAAAACAAACCGTACGTTCCACTCGCCGTGATTGGCGTGGCGATGTCTATTGAAAACATCGAAGCCAATCCACCGGATTCATCCAAGGCTGTGGCATTGGTAAACAGATGCACCGAGGCATCGGGTGCCATCAACTCAAAATCCTCCACTTGTACGCTCGACAATAGGACCGGCTCATCAAACCGTAGACCAAATTCAGAGAGCGTACAATCCACCCACAAGCTATCTGGTTGTGGCGGCACCTCATCATAAAGGCTCGCCGTTGATTGTCCAAAATCGATGGTATACCCTTCCAAGCTGTTGGTCCAATTCATCACGACAAGAGCGTATTGCTCTCCATCCAAAACCGGCAAGTCTGCATTGAAAGCAGGACCGTTTAAATTGCCCGGACCATTTGAGTTGCCCGTTCCGCCGTTGGCCGTGGATATGCCTGTTGCGCCATTGGGCTCAGGGGCAGCAACACCATATGAATTGCACCCCATTTCAGGAGACAAAAGTTGGGAGCCGATGCCATCGCAACCGCCCGCAGTGATATTGAAAAGTCCCCAATCGTAATCGTCTATCGGATTCAAGGGGTCCAACACAAAACTCAACAAGCCATCGGCCTGCACCGTGAAGGTGTACCAAACACTGCTTTGCTCTAAGTTGGCATTGCATCCACCTGTAAATTCATAAAAATCTCCCGTGTTCAAACTCGCATTGACCTCTTGATAGAGGTCACCACAAAGCACCACGGCACCGCTGCAATCACTCGTCGTTTGCCCGTTTACAGAAGTTGAAAACAGCCCGGAAATGAACACCATGATCAAGGTGCAAAACGATACAAGTCCAGAAGATTTTATTTTACAATTCATTGGAATGCAGCAAATTAATGAAATATCACATGTGACCATCAAAAAGGATCACCCAACCACCAAGCATCTTGAATCACTGTGTCATTCAGTGTCAACAGAAAGTCGACCAGCGCCTCGCGTTCCGAAGAGCTCAAGGCCAACCGGTAAGGCTCCTGGCCGTCCCCATCCACTCCTGTAACCGTTAATCGCTCATCCAAATAGGGATGCCATGCAATGGAATCAGAATAAAAATCAACCACATCACGAAGCGTTTCAAAGCGGCCATCGTGCATATAAGGCGCCGTCATTCCGATGTTGCGCAAAGACACCGTTCTGAATCGACCATCGTCCTCCGCATAGCCCGTCAACTCACCGATTCCAGCATCTCCTGCCGCGGCATAATCCACCTCCAATCCATTGATAAACGCCTGTGTAGAAAAAAAATTCAACCCACTGTGGCATTGATTGCAACGCGTGACTCCATTGAAGAACAACTCCCGCCCTTGCACTTCTGAATCTGAGAAGTTGGCAAAATCGGTTTCAAGGCCTTCATCGTAACGGGATGAGTGCACACGAATACACCGAATGAATTGACCCAACGCAGTCGCTATGCGATCCGTAGAAATCACCGAGTCGCCAAATGCCGCTTGAAAAAGGGTGCGGTAATACGGCAATCCTGACAGTTGATCCGGCAAATCCGACAACACCATGCCCATTTCATCTGGATGCTCGATGGGCTCTAAAACTTGATTTTCAAGCCCCACTGTTCGTGCATCCCAAAAGAGACGTCGCTGGTAACGCAAATTTGCTAAAGGCATCGTATTGCGGCGACTGGGCTCACCTGTTAAACCGATAGAACGCGCCGTATTGTCACCAAATCCGTGTGCTTGCAGGTGACATGAACTACACGAAACCATGCCATCTGCTGAGAGCATTGGGTCATAAAACAAAACCCGGCCCAAAGTCGCTCCCGCATCGGAAATTTCAATGTTCGCTCCTGAGGCACCAAACAATTGTAGCGCGGAGTCATTGAGCCAGCTGTCGGGAAATTTTAATGCGCTGTATGCAAAAAGCGAGTCCGGCAAATTGGGCGCTTTTACCGTGGTTACAACGGGAGCGTCTTCCGTAGGCTCTTGGTTCTTTTTGCACGCATGCAACAAGACCAAAACGAGCACACACACACCGTATTGACTCCACAATCTACTTCTGGCCATGTCACAAGGTAACCAAAGCACAACAACAAAGAGATGTGCTCACAGGCTGAACGAATCTCCCAACCGCGCTATGTTGAAGCCACGTTCACGAACTCCTCGGTATGCAGCGCTCGCTTCATCCAAACACGGGTTGGTGTGATTCATGTGAATGAAGTGCACCTTGCTGCGCTCTTTTTGCGGTAACTCTTGAAGAAGATCCATCGTTTCAATCATGAACGGATGCGGAATCTCAGCCATGTCCCGATAACCAACCTCATCGACATCATAAAATGTCGCATCCAGATAGGCTCGGTCCACCTGCCTCAATTCATCTTCCAAGCGACGATCCCACTGGTCCCATTTATTGATGTCCGGGATGAAGAGAATCGAACGGCTCGGCCCGACAATGCGATAACCAACCGTTTCTGAAAATTCATCCCGGTGGGGCACTTCGATGGGAATAATTTCCAACGCATCAGTTGCCTGCACCCTTTGCTCGTTCTGTAGCGGTATCAACGTGATATTCTTCAATTCTACCAACTGGCTCCAAGGGCCGTTTTCTTGAAGAAACTGCATCATGCGCGGCATGGCATAAACAGGCACTCCCTGTGAACCCAACGCTTCTCGACCCAAATGCATCAAACCTGAATAGTGCCCCATGTGGGCGTGCGTTAAAAAAATCCCATCAGGCCACTTCATTTTACCTTCTGCTAATTTTTGGAGATGATGCCATTGCGCCGGCAAATCAGGGGTGGCTTCAAATAGAAATGACTTCCCGTTGTCTGCATCGATTAAACCAAGCGAAACAACCTGGCGGTCCGTAGCAGGACGAAGAAACAAATTCCGACAGCAATTCCGATCGCAGCCAATGTGCGGCGATCCTCCATCCTGAACGGTTCCAAGCACGTGGATAACAGGGGGTGTTGTGTCAAAGTCACTGCACTCAGAAGTACTGTTGTCAAATGTCGATAAAGTGAAAACAAACAAGGCGATTGAACATGTCAGTCCATAAAATGAGTGCCAAAGCATCGAAGCAAGTGTTTATTTCGTGTCAATATAAGCTTTCAATATGACCCTCATTTTAAATCCGAATTATCCACAGTAGAAAAAAATTCAATATCTAAACGAGCTCGCGAGCTATTCAATTCAGATCGCATGTCAACTGAAATCTCAAGAGACTGCATAAAACAGACATTCACATGGTTCTAAGACGCCAATGAAATCCATTTCAAACAAGATTATCATTAACTTTCAATCTCGTCAACGCACTATTCGTATCTGAACAAAAATGCTCTTTTTTGTCTTTTTAAAGGCAGTCAGATTATACCCTCGACATCATGAAGTGGATTTTTACAATCTTAATATTATCGCTAACAATCCTCAAAGGACATGGACAATTGATAATCACAGAGGTTTCTGCAGACCAAGGGATTTCGGATATCATGGGGGGGGCTTGCGATTGGCTTGAAATCATCAACTCTTCAGAAGAAACAATTAACCTGGAAGGCTATGCGCTTTCTGACGACAACGATAATTGGAACGACTGGATATTCCCGGACCATCTGCTCGCATCCGGCGAACGCATCTTAATTTTGGCATCGGGCAAAGACAAGCCCTATCTCGCTGAAGATTGGGAGTTTGTTGTTGTTGATAATTCACAATGGCAGTATCTCGTGCCCACAGCAAGCATAGGAAACACCTGGACGGAAAGCGGATACAACGATTCAAATTGGTCAACCGGGACGGGTGGCTTTGGGTACGGTGACGGTGATGATGGGACCACACTCCAAAATGCCAATTCCGTATTTCTGCGACAAGAATTTACCGTGGATGACGTGGCAGACATTGGGTATATGGCCTTTTCCATCGACTATGACGACGGCTACATTGCGTATTTAAATGGCATCGAAATTGGCCGCTCTGCGACCATGGTTGCCTCGACTGGCGCCTTCAACGCCTTCGCTGAGGAAAACTCAGAATCCGTTCTTTACGCTGGGGGACAACCGGACGTCATGTATTGGGAAGCTGAGGAAATCACACCTCTTCTGATCGATGGACAAAACGTTTTAGCCGTTCAGGTTCACAACGTCTCCAATACATCGTCAGACATGACCGCAAGGCCTTTTTTAGCCTTGACTTCAAAAACCGCAGCAGCCCTCAACGGTGATTCTGAACCCATTTGGTGGCCTAATCTTACAAGTTGGTTTCATACTTCATTTAAAATTAGCTCGGGCGAGTCCATCATTTTAAGCAGCCCGACTGGTAATTTGCTAGATGTGGCTCCTGTGAACCCGTTGCTTCGTCCTGGACTCACTATGGGACGAGCCGATGGAACAGCCGAAGGGTGGTGCATTTATGATATGCCAACACCAGGTCTTTCCAATGCCGGCAGCACCTGTTACGACGGCATTGAATCTCCACCCACTTTTTCGGCCCCCTCCGGATGGTATGAAAATGGATTGGCCGTGAGTCTTTCCGGAGATGATGAAAGTTCAATCATTCGATACACCACCAATGGCGACGTCCCCAATGGAGGCAACGCGCTGATCGCGAGTGGCGCCATTAGCATGAACAGCACCTCCGTTTTGAGCGCGAGAGCATGGAGTATGGATGGAACCAAGGTACCGAGTATAGTTAGTGATGCATCCTACTTTTTAGATGAATTCAATCCAGATCTGCCCGTCATTTCGTTGATCACGGACTACGACAACCTATGGGACTGGGAAACTGGGATCTATGTTTATGGGGCCAACGCCGAGGACAACTACCCTTATTTCGGAGCTAATTTTTGGGAGCCATGGTCCAAGCCGACCCGATTGCAGTTATTTGACGAGACAGGGTCGTTGGAAGCCGAAGAAACTCTAGACCTCGAAATTCATGGTGGCTGGTCGCGAGCCGAGCCGCAGCGTTCTTTCCGTTTGGATTTTAAATCAATTTACAGTGGGCCATTGGATTATGCCCTCTTTGATGAAAAGCCCGAAATCCTTGCTTTCAACAACATCAACTTACGCAATGGCGGTCAACACAGCTGGGCGACCAAATTGCAAGATGCTGCCCTTTGCCGCATGGCATTGGAGACACACAATGAGGCGGGTGCGTGGCAACCGGTTCTTGTCTATCTCAATGGTGAATTTTGGGGATTGTATGGAGCACGTGAAAAACTCGATGAGCATTTCGTTGCAGACAACTTCGGAGGAGAGGCATCCGAAGTTGACCTCATGAATTCCTGGGATGTTTTAAATGGCTCTGGCAATTCATTTTATTCCGCAGTGAATAGCTTGCTATCCACTCCTACAAGCAATTCGAATTTCTACGACTTGTTCGCTGCAAATTTTGATGTCGAAAACTACATCGACTATTTCGCCTTTGAGACCTACGCGCAAAACACCGACTGGATGGGTATCGCTTGGGGCACCAACAATGTCAAATGTTTTCGCGAACCCGTGAGCAATACGTGGCGCTACATTTTGTACGACAACGATGCGAGCTTTGGTTTTTTTGGAGCCTCTTATTGGGAGAACTTCATCGAATACGCGCGTAACCCCGAATACCCATCATCACACAGCCAGGTGTTTGATCGAGTCTTGGACAATGAGACGTTCCGCCATCGTTTTGTCAATCGCTATGCCGATCTCATCAATACCACGTTTCAAACCAGCACTTTCAATGGGGTCATCTCGGATATGATGGATGAAATCGAATCCAGCATGCCGTATCACATCGATCGCTGGAATTCTCCTGGATCCATTACCGATTGGCTCAATGCCATCAACAATCTCACATCGCACAATGCCAATCGCATTGGCTCGGCGCGGTCTCACATCAACACCAGCTTTGGGTTGCAGGGACAAATAGAGGTCGCTCTCGATGTTTTCCCACCGCTAGCAGGAGCCATTCAGATCAGCACCATTACCCCCGGACCACTTCCTTGGGATGGGATTTACTTTAAGGGTTGTCCTGTTGACTTCAAGGCCATCGCCTCAGAGGGATGGATGTTTCAACAGTGGGACCTCAACGACCACACATCGCTTGGGGAATTGTCAGCATCGCTATCCAGCCAACAGGTTGACCTTCAGCAAGACGATCTATTCCGAGCACGGTTTGAACCATGTCCGACGGATGGAGTTGCTGTCATTTCAACCACCGGGAATGTGCTTACCGTTGAAACAACAGGCATCCCATTTGTTGATTCCATTGCCTGGTATTCCAACGAGGTATATCTCGGTCAGGGAAATTCATTTGAAGTGCCCTTTGATGGGTTTTACAACGCTGTAGTTCTTTTTGACGGTTGCAGCGTAGTGACCGAATCCATTTGGCAGGGAACAACCTCCATTGCCCCCCCTCCCAACACTGCCGTTATCCATTGCTCACCGAATCCAACAAGCAACTGGGTTCAAATCACTTCCTCCTACCCGGATTTAATTGTTTTCAATGCCATAGGACAAGCCGTATACAAAGCAGCTTCGGAAACTTTTGGAATGGACGGCTCCTCGAACTGGAACATTTCCACAGCAAAATGGCCCAGCGGCACCTATTCGGTGCACACTGGACCACATTCGCATGTCCTGGTTGTTCATCACTAACAACCGACTCAAACGCTTTAGGAGTTCACTTCTTTTCGTTGACGTTGATCCTCACTGAACGTATCCAACCCTTCAGCTGTTCCTTCTGCACTCTTTTTGGTATCCAAGCGACGCATCTCGTCGAAAAGAACATCAACACGGGCATACTCTTCAAGCCAAATGTTGGCATAGATTAGGTTGAGATAAATCAAACCGGCTACCCGAGCGTCAATGCGTGCCTTTCTATTGTCAAAGTCAGCTTCCGCAATGGCACTCTCCCAAACCGGGATAACCTTTCGAATAGCAGCCATTGAAACTTCTTGATCGTTGTAATACTTCTCGATGGCCAACTCC
>CAJWIF010000101.1 GCA_913041135.1 uncultured Flavobacteriales bacterium | reverse complement strand
AATACCGTCATGCGTAGCAGATTTGGATGGAGATGGCAATAGAGGAACATCCGATCTTCTCGCGCTGCTCTCGGTATTTGATTCGCTTTGCCCTGTCATTACAGGATGTATGGATTCTGAAGCAAGCAACTATTATCCTTTAGCCGAAATCGATGATGGCAGTTGTGTGTATTGAATTTCATCAATGTTGATTCGTCAATAAATGGTCAAAGTGTGAGCGTGTTTTGTTTTAGATCTGCTGGTTTCGAATGAATTGGGTTGAATCGCAATTCAAAGCCTTCGTTTGTGTTTCTTTGAGAACCGACGAATCGAAGCTGGCTTGAAACCCAAAAAACGCGAATGCCATGAAGTGCCTGATCCCGCTCTTTGTTTTGCTCATGACCTCCATGGGTAGCGTGTCCGCTCAGAAAGTGTTTTCCGTGGATGCTGCTTACCAGGCAGATGTGAAGATTTTTGTGGTGGATGCGGCCCATCAGGCGGATTTGCTCGTGTTCAAAGTGGACGCGGCGTATCAAGCTGAAAAGAATGAGGGGCTTTGGTTTTTTGTCGATGCCGCGTACCAAGCCGAGAAAAAGGTCTTTTTCGTAGAGAACGCATACCAAGCAGACCTCCTAATTTATTTCGTTGACGCGAAGTACCAGGCGAAGTGGGAGGAGTCTGGGAAGAAGCACCTGATGTATTGAGCGAGACACGAGGGCTCTTAGCAACCGCTATTTTTGGGTGAGTTGATTCGCCAAGTCCATCGGGAGATATCGGCTTGGAATTGCCAGCTTTCGATCAACATTTGGACCTCCTTAGCCCATGTTTTTAAAATAGATTCTTGCTCCAAAATATGAGCGGGCATAGTCTGTCCAAGGTGGTGTTCATGTTGTAACGTCCATCTGCGTTTTGGATGAACGCCTAGAAGAACAATCTGGAGAAGCGTTGGTTTAGTTAATTGTAAGACCGTTTGACCGTCTTTTTGTAAAGGCAGTTCCAACGCTGAGAAAGTCCGATTGATTCACTTAGTCTTATTCAGACTAATTCTAAATAGCCTTTTTATGGGATTGCCTCACGACATCTTAAATAGTTCCTTTATCTCTGAATAAATTCAAATTAATATTTAGATGAAATTGCGATTTAACACCTCAGGTTTACTTTCTCTAGTAGCAATATGTGGCCTCTTGACTTTGGCGTCTTGCAACCGTGAAGGATGCATTGACCCATTAGCGACTAACTATGACGATAACGCCGACAGTGATGACGGTACGTGCGATTATGCTGTAGTTGCTCCAGATGAATATGCTTTCTTCGACAACGAAGGCAATCTTACAGTAAGTATCGACGGTCAAAAGCAGCGTCAATATATGCTCTCGGAAATGACGAGTTATATGAAGTCGGCGAACACTCCTGGTGTTGTGATCGATGGTTCTGTTTTATTGTCCATGTATGCCAACGATGGCTACACGTGGAATGATGTAGAGAATCTTGAAATGACAGGCTCTTCGAAGCAGCTTCGAAGTAAGACCGCCGGTGGCGATGATACCATCATCTCAATGTTCGAAGGTTTCATGACGGATTTGGCAGCAGCAAGCGCGACTACGGTTGCAGATGTTACAGATGGTGGAGCTGGCACTACAGGTGTTGTGCTTTCTACTACGAACGCATCGAAGCAATACTTGCAAAACGGTCAGGGTCAGGAATGGACTCAGTTAATTGAGAAAGGCTTAATGGGTGCATGTTTCTACTACAACATTTCCTCAGTCTATCTCGCCCCAGCTAAAATGGATGTAGACAACGAAGCCATTGTCGAAGGGAAGTTCTACACAACGATGGAACACCATTTTGACGAGGCTTTTGGATACTTCACCATGTCGGCAGATTACCCGACAACGGGTACCGATAAGTTTTGGGCAAAATATGCTTTTGCACTAGAGACTTCAGAGCTTCAGTCGGCATCAAAGTTGTCTGCTGCTTTCCGTTTGGGACGAGCGGCGATTGTTGCGGATGACATGACAGTCCGAGACCAACAGATTGAGGTTATTCGAGAAGAATTGGAGCTTGTTGCAGGCGGAACAGCGATTCACTATTTGAACGGTGCGATTGAAAACTTCGGAGACGATGCTCTTCGAAATCACGAACTGTCGGAGGCAAAAGCATTCATCATGGCGTTGCCTTATGGAGCGAACACGTCTGTTGATCTGTCTGCATCGAATACCATCCTCAGCAATTTGGGAGATGATTTTTACAATGTAACTACAGGAAGCATTACGGATGCTCGTGATGCAGTTGCTGCAGCTTTGGGCATTTCAGCATCTATTGCAGAAGGGTTGTAAGTCGTTATTAGAATCTATTATCCTCAGTGGAAATGACATTGAATCACTTCAAAGTAAGCCTGTTTACAGGATTGTTATGTTTGGTCACCTTGAGCGGTTGTGACCCTGATGGAATGGATTCCGAGATCGATTTTGATCGGTCTGCCTATTTGCAGCATCTCGGAGACGAAATTATCGTCTCCGAGTATGCTCAAATGGTTGAGTTGTCAGCGGAACTGCACTTGGCGTGTGACCAATTGATTTCTGACCCTTCTGAAAGTCAAGTGATTTTGACACGTGAGCAATTGAAGCGTACTTACTTGCAATGGCAGCGCGTTGCTTTCTTTGACTTTGGCCCAGCAAGCAATCGAGCTTTGTCTCAAACGGTGAATAGTTATCCAACAGATGCAGACAAGATTGAGTTGGCCATTTCGGAAGAAAACTGGATACCAGGCACTCCTGTGACACTTGATAACATTGGATTGCCTGCTCTTGACTACTTACTCAACTCAAATGAGAGTGCAGCAGGAACTGCACAAGAGATGGCCGATAATCCCTTGCGTGGGGCCCATGCGAGTCGCATTGCTGAATACTTGAATTCGGAGGTTTCCTCGGTGCATGCTACTTGGACTGGCAATTATCTAGATACTTTCAAAGCCTCTGATGGTGTGGAGATGGGGAGCTCTATGGGAGAGGTTTTAAATGCATTTAATCGTGTCTTTGAGGCCGACGTTCGGAAAAACAAATTGGGTTTGCCGAGCGGGATTAGCACGTTTACTCAGACGCCGAGGCCAGGGCTTGTCGAAGCTGTATATGCTTCGAATTGGAGTGTTGATTTGATGTTCGAGGCCATGGTGATGGCAGATTTAATCTATCATGGCAATGCCAAGACAGCAAACAGTGCGGAACTTGGCTTAGATGATTATCTAAATGCTTACGGCGATTTTGAATACGGTGCCGGTTTGAATAATGACATTGAGACGCAATTGGATATTGCGTTGGAATCAGTGCTTTCTTTGCAGGACCCTTTGTCTCTTTACGTTACGACAAATCAACAGGAGGCATTTGATGTTTATGCTGATTTGCAGGCTTTGGTTGTTCTCTGGAAAGTAGACATGATGTCCTCTTTAGGGATCTTAATTACATACCAAGACAATGATGGTGATTAATCAATTTGACGGGGGCTCTTAAGGGATGATGAAGCCTTATAAACTGTCAGATGATTTAGATATTGCTCCGCTTGTCACGTTGCGCAGAATGTTTGCGCTTCTGACGCTCTTTAGTTCGCTTCGTTTTATTTTGAGAGGCTGGGTGTCAACACAATTGTTGGACCCCATTGTTTTGTTTCCTTTTGATGGGTTCAGTTGGCTCCCTCGCCCCAATGATGTTGGGGCGATTCTTCTTTTTTCAGGTATGATTTTGGGGAGTGTTGGGATGTTTTTTGAAAAATGGCATCAATGGGCAGCGGCGCTGTTTTTCTTTTGCTTCACCTATGTTGAATTGTTGGATAAGTCCAACTATCTGAATCACTACTACTTCGTGTCGTTGATGGCGTTGTTGTTGGCTTTTATTCCTTCAAAGGAATCTAGAGGGGTGGCGCCGTGGTATTTTATATGGACGCCTCGTTTGTTGCTCTGTCTTGTCTATTTCTACGCCGGTTTTGCCAAACTAAACTCAGACTGGATGACCCAAGCTTTGCCTTTGGCTATCTGGTTGCCCCAGCATAGTGGAATGCCTGTGATAGGAGGTTTGTTTGAACAAAGATGGGTAGCCTTCGCATTCAGTTGGGCTGGAGCAATATTTGATCTAGTTAGCCCCATTGGATTAATCGTGGCGCGATTTCGAAAGTACTTCTATCCTGTTCTTGTCCTCTTTCATGTGTTGACGTGGGTTTTGTTCCCAATTGGTGTTTTTCCTTGGGTGATGATAGCATGCACCACAGTGTTTTTCACGGATCAATGGCACAATCAATTTTTGATGTCCATAGCTCGTTTTCGAACGTTTTTATTGAGGGCGCTAAACAAAGAAGATTTGTCTCAGGGTCAAGGTGTGTCAAATACGAAAGGCTCTCTCATACCAAGAAGGTGGAGCTTTGGAATGGCATTGGGTTTTCTCTTGATTCAAGCTGTGATTCCGCTCCGCAGCATCGCATCGCCTGGGGTCTTGTTTTGGCATGAGCAAGGCTACCGCTTTAGTTGGCGAGTGATGCTAATGGAGAAGGCGGGGTGGGCAACATTTTACGTTGTTGATGAAAGAGGTGACGAACAGGAAGTGAACATCGATGATTGGCTTTCCCCGAATCAACAAAAAGCGATGAGCACCCAGCCTGATATGATCGTCGACTTTGGTCACATCATTGGAGATGCATGGGAAGAACGCCTTGGAGAAAATGTTCGGGTGCGAAGTGAAGTTTGGGTTAGTTTGAATGGGAGAAGGTCTCAATTGTTTGTGAACCCTTACGTAGATTTGCGAACCGTTAATAAAGGGACCAAGCGCAGCGATTATTTAATGCCAATGGACTCCATCATTCGTCCAATGGACTTGCGTGAAATCAGGGCGTCTTTTAAGGAGTCAAATGGCTGGTAACGTCATGAATACAACGTCTTTTCACGCTTCCATTAGAATCTTTTGCTTGGTCTTTGGCTTGTCTTGGGTTTTTTCTGGCACAGCTTTGTTTGGTCAAGATGATGAAGATGGGATTCGGTCACAAACGCTCCACGCTGTGGTTGTAACGGAAGCGGCCGATCCGATTGAAGGAGCATCCGTTTTCTTGGTGAATACAAAGGGGCGAAAGGAGGCTTTAACATCAACGGATACCTTTGGAAAGTTTCAATACTCCTCCATCACTTCCAATATGAAATTGCTCATTTCTGCCATTGGTTTTGTGCCTTTGGAAACAAGCTCTTTGGGAGAGTGTGATGTCGAAAACCCGTGCGTCTATGTTTTGCAATCGTCAACGGTTATTCTCAATGAAGCTAAGATTGAAGGAGGAGATGTGGGCGTCGAATGGATGGGAGCTTTGCGCGATGGGGGGGTGTATCGTGGCATGAAAAGCACCGTTTTAAGACCTGCAAAGCAGTTGGCGGTTCCTGGCGAATTTCAAGCGAGAAATGTGTTCTCCGGTCTTCCAGGCGCTAACGTTTGGGAAAGTGACGGTGCAGGTTTGCAGTTGGGTATTGGGGTGCGTGGTCTAAGTCCCAATCGATCTTCGCACATGAGCATGCGTCAAAATGGAATCCCCATAGCGGCTGATCCATTGGGTTATCCCGAAGCGTACTATCCTCCGCCGTTACAGATGGTTCAGTCGATTCAGCACGTAATGGGGGCCAATGCGCTTCAATACGGCTCGCAACTTGGAGGAATGCTGAACTTCATAATGGAATCGGCAGATTGGAATGAGAGGGCTCAAGTAAAAGGAATTTCTTCAACGACTTCATATGCTCCGAATCAGGGTGAATTTGTCGGGCATCAAATGTGGGGAACGACTTTTAAAAAAGGAGGTGAAAACACAGCGGTGTTGGTGTCGGTGGATCATCGAAGAGGAAGTGGTTGGAGACCGCATTCAGACTTTGAGAGTACGACAGCTTTTGCCTCGTTGAAACAACGGTTTGCAGGGGAAAATGGAGTTCTGACATTGGAACATCAGTTTTCATGGATGCGACGCCAAGAACAGCAGTCAGGAGGCTTAACAGATGCACAATTTGCTAT
Organism: uncultured Flavobacteriales bacterium; assembly: GCA_913041135.1. Taxonomy (GTDB): domain Bacteria; phylum Bacteroidota; class Bacteroidia; order Flavobacteriales_D; family Sanyastnellaceae; genus UA16. The sequence continues at coordinate 1,879 of CAJWIF010000101.1, read as the reverse complement.
GAATCCACGGGCATCTAACCGGGGGAGGAACTGGTTCAAAGTAGCTTGGAACTTGGCTTCAACCCAGGCGCATTGGCAGCCCTCTCAATCTCCTTGGGAGGTCCATTTGAAGGTTCATGGTTTAATAGCATCACGCGTTTCGCTTGGTTTCTTGGGGACTCCAAATCGTGTGGATCCTCTTCAAGAACGCGGTTTGATCGACGGTGGTTTCAAGTCTGTCGGTACAGATATTCGCACGACTCGTCGGTGGGAGAAAATAGGTTCAGATAAATGGCATGCCCTTGTTTTAGGACTGCAAGCGTATTCGGGTAACAACGATATGAGCCAGGGTCTTGGCACGTCGGGGGGGGATGCCGATTTCTCTTTTCTAACACCTGATGAGGTGGATGGCTCAACCTATCGTTTGCCAAACAAGCAGGTCGCTTCTTTCGCGCAAGCGATTGTTGCATTGGGAGAGAGACTCTCTTTGACTCCAGGTCTGCGATTGGAGTGGATAGAATCGGAGGCAGAAGGGGGGTATAGGGAAGTTATTTACAATGGAGCGGGAGGAATTGTGGAGGACTCGTTGTTTTCATCCTATGAGCGAAGAAGCAGAGGAGTACTCCTTCCAGGGGTAGGTTTTTCGTGGCTTGCTGGCCGAGGTGTCGAGATGTATGGAAATGCAGTGGCCAACTATAGAGCCATCAATTTCTCGGACATCCAATTGAGCAACCTCGGGGTTGTCATTGATCCAGAAATCAAGGATGAACGAGGCTACAATGTGGATTTGGGTTTTCGTAAAAAGTCAAACGTTTTAAGCCTTGATGTGGGGGTCTTTGGATTGTGGTATCGGGATAAGATTGGCTTGATTACGACAACGGTTCCTGATCCTGTTTTAATTGAACGCCCTGTCTTGTTGAGAACCAACTTATCCAATGCAAGGACAGTGGGGGTGGAGGCTGCAATCAGTAAAAACTGGATGTTGAGTGGAGATGAAACGAACAATGTGACCGTTCAATTGACAGGGTCATACATGCACAGTGAATACTTAGAAGGAGGCTTAGACGCCATTCAAGGAAAGCAAGTTGAATTTGTGCCGCAATGGACATCGCGGTTAGCGGCTACATGGAATACGCGTCAATGGCATGTCCAGGTTCACTTTGATGGGACGGCATCTCAATTCACAGAGGCCACGAATGCTATTAGAACTCCCAATGCGCTTTATGGAGAAATCCCAACTCGGTATACGCTGGATTTAGCGGTTGGAAGAAATTTAGGCAATCGCGGATTGCACTTGGGGTTGAAGGTCAACAACGCAACGAATACCATGTATTTTACTCGAAGAGCATTGGCGTACCCAGGACCTGGGATTTTACCAGCTGATGGTCGCAATGTTCGCTTGGCCATTAGTTACAGCCCTTCGCGTTGAGTTTGTAATGTCATGGATCAGAATCAAAAGAACCAGTCAATCGTGTTTTTTGATGGACCATGCCTCTTTTGTCAAAAGAGTGTTCAGTGGCTCGCCCAGCACGAAGGATTGGGGCGCTCTCTTTATTTTGCTCCATTGCAAGGGGAAACCGCTGAAAAGCTTTTGTCAGAATCACTTCGAACTCCTCCGCTTCAAGGTGTTGTCTTTCTCGACGAGCGCAGCCAGGTTCACGAGGGAGCTGCCGCCATTCGTGCGTTGGCCAATATGCTAAGAATGCCATGGAGTATCGGAGCTCGTTTGATGACTAGTTGGGCCTATCAGTTTGTCGCAACACGACGCCATTCGCTCTTCAAACAAAAGGAGGAGAGTTGCCTCGTTTCTCCGGAGATGCGAGAAAGAATTCTGCGTTAGAGCGCATCGTTATCCCTCCAATGAGTCAAAACAACTCGTTTGAAAATGGGGGGGGGGGTT
>CAJWIF010000100.1 GCA_913041135.1 uncultured Flavobacteriales bacterium | reverse complement strand
GAAGGCGTTCTTTATCTAAATCCGAAAGGCCATCAGTTTTCCCGAGTTCTTCGGCCATTACGCCTGCAGTATGCGCCATCTCATGCATCAATTCATCGGCGTCAACTACGGTGCCTTCTCGGGACTTCATTTTTCCTTCAGGTAGCTCGACCATGCCGTAGCTCAAATGGAAATTCCGATCGGCGCCTTCGATTCCAAGCTTTTGTAGGACTTTAAAGAGAACTTTAAAGTGGTATTCTTGCTCGTTTCCGACGGTATATATTTGCCGATCAAGACCTGGGAAATCCTTATAACGTTGGATTGCTGTCCCAATGTCTTGGGTCATATACACAGCAGTGCCATCTTTTCGTAACAACAGCTTTTCATCCAATCCAACATCTGATAAGTCGACCCATATGCTGCCGTCTTCACGTTGATTGAAGGCTCCTTGTTTAACGCCTGCCATGACTTCGTCGCGGCCCAAAAGGTAGGTGTCGGATTCGTAATACAACTGATCGAAAGTCACTCCCATGCTGGCATAGGTGGTTTCAAATCCATCGTATACCCATTGATTCATGGTCGTCCACAAAGCCTTTGTTTCTGCATCGCCTTGTTCCCACTTTTGCAACATGGTGCGTGCTTCTGCTAGCAACGGAGCAGCTTCTTTAGCTTCTGCTTCAGGCACTCCTGTGCTCATAGCTTGCTTCACTTGTTCCTTGTACGCTTTGTCAAAAGCAACGTAATACTTGCCGACAAGTTTGTCCCCTTTTAACCCCGTTGTTTCAGGTGTGGCGCCTTCTCCAAAGTGCTTCCATGCGACCATGGATTTGCAGATGTGAATGCCCCGATCATTGATGATCTGGACTTTGACGACTTCATGGCCCGCAGCCTTTAGAATTTGAGAGACGCTGAATCCAAGGAAGATGTTTCGCAAATGACCGAGGTGAAGCGGTTTGTTGGTGTTGGGTGATGAGAACTCGACCATCACCCGTGATTTGGAGTTTAAGGGAGCAATGCCAAAATCTTCTGTCTGAAGCGCACTGTCAAGTGATTCGGTCCAGTATGTGGCAGAAACTCCTAGATTGAGAAACCCTTTGACAACTTGGAAGTGTGTCATGCGTTCGTCTTGGTCGACGAGCCATGCACCAAGTAACTCCGCAGTTTGTTCCGGAGATTTTTTGGAAAGACGGGTCAGCGGGAAGACAACAACGGTGCGGTCACCATCAAAATCTTTTCGCGTCCGTTGCACTTGGACTTCTTCCGCGGGCACATCGGCCCCAAAACAAGCTTTACACGCTTTGGATATAGCGTCCTGGATATCGAGATCAAGTTGATTCATGGGATCAAGTAGTGCTAGCCAAGTGGGGGAGGTGGTTTTCAGCAATCATGCACCTAGCGCTTCCGCCACCGCAGGTTTCTATGGTCGTTAGATCGGTATGCACTATAGTTCCGTGGTGGGATAATTGCTCTTTTTGCGCTGAGGTCAGCACGTTGTAAGCAGCGGAACTCATGACAATGATTTTTCCATTATCTCCTTGAAGCTCAAGCATGTTGCCTGCAAACGATCCGATTTGTTCTTCGGTCAATGCGATAACCTCAAGGTTGTCATTTTCGAGTGTTTCAAGTACCATCGTACGTTCTTCATCGTCGTCGATGCAGTCCAAACAGATGGCAGCAAAGCCGCTTCCAACACTCATCATAACATTGGTATGGTAGATGGGAAGACGTGTGCCATTGACCGTTTGAAAGGCTTCAAAGGCAACTCCCTCAACATCCAAAGCGGAACAGTAGTGGGCCAATGCTCCACGATCCGTGCGCTCACTCAATGCAGCATAGCTTTTGCCATGAGCGCGATCGAGCACCATGCTGCCGGTTCCTTCAAGGAACTTGTTGTGCTCTTCAAATTCGGTAAAGTCTAAAATTTCCTTGATGTCAAAACCATGCAAATGCTCGAGATCAACAGCGATGTCTTCACGTCGCTCTTGTCTTCTGTTCTCAGCATACATGGGATAATGAATGATGAGACCATGCGCATGTGTTGAGAACCAATTGTTCGGAAACAAGCAGTCGGGAGTATCACTATCGGGCATCTCATCCCAAATCAGTACGTGAACACCATGGCGTTCAAGCAGGTCGACCAATCCCTCAAATTCTTCAAGGGCGCGATCCCGAATCTCTTCTGGAGTGATTCCAGTCAATACTTGCTGGTAATGGTTGTTTTCTGCCGTTTCCTCGTTCATTCGAAACGAGTCTGGACGGATCATAACAACGTGTTGGGTGCTTTGGGTCATGGGTGGGTGGGTTGACGGCGCAAGGGCATAGTAGAACAACGCAGGAGGCCGCCCATTTTCGCTGTTTCAGTTAGGTCAACCAAAATAACGTCGTAGCCCCAACGCTTCATTTGATTGAATGTTCGTTCAAAACCGATCGAAGAAATAACAACATGGGGTGAAATACTCAATACATTTCCATGCATGTGCTCCATTTCCGTTGCAGTCAATTCCATGCGGTTCTCAGCGGGGTAGTGCTCTTGAAGCCAAGCGACATCCGCGGAGTTTTTAAAGCCTGCAGGATGGTACATCATGTGGTCCATGCCCAATGGGGCGATGCAGCAATCCAGATGAAGGGCGTTCTGAGAAGGGTCAGTATCCGATTTCTGAAGTTCAAAACCACGAACAGTTCGATCGGGGAATTGACGCTGCAACCATTCAATGGCCGCTTCATTGGTTCGAGCGGTAGTGAAGTCTGTAAAATCTGGCTCTTTTGCATAGCCCACCCAGATTTCATCTGACATAGGCATGATATCGCCTCCTTCGAGGTGGACGTGCGACGGTGGAGTTAGAACATTGCCTGGATTCCGTTGCAACATGGATTTCAGTCCGGCTTGTTCTTTCGCACGGTCTTCGACCATATTCGTCAAGATAAATTGGTCATCGATGACCAAACCAATGTCTCGTGTGAAGACTTGATTCATCCCAATTAAATCCGGTCGAAAGACGCGAACATTGTGGGACTTTAGAATCTTGACAAGGAGGTCGAGTTCTCTTGTGACATGAATCTCATTGGGGTACGTACCGTTCAGGACATGCTTACGCGATTGCGGATCGAACGTGTCCTCAAGCTTTGGTGCATCTCCCATCCCCACACCCGTGCCCACCATAACGGCTTGCAATGGGCCCCATTCATTCTGAACGAGCCATGCGACAGGTTGGATTTCCATGGTTGTTAAATCGTGGCCGAACTGGCTTATTTAGAAGCAGTTGGATCATTCGCTCGGCGGTGCCTCAGGCCTTGTACCATGGCATCACTGCTCATCATATTTGCAGCACCTCCTTCATTGAAGTTGGGAGGAAGAAAACACCAGTGACTTGAGTCTACATGAGAAACCGCCCAAATTCGATTCAATCCATTGATTTCCCAATACCGAAAGGGGAGAGAGTCTCCTTCTGCAAGTGGGTCTTCGAAATACGTTGCATTGCCTTTTCCATAATTGGATTCCACCATTCCTTTCATTCCACTGGGATTGGTGCCGGTGTAAAAAGGGTGGAATTCTACGATGTGCTTGAGTTTCATGTTCAATAAGACCACTTGTTGGTCTCCGTCCAAAGCTGCAGGACTCGCGTAGAGGATTTCAGCCATTTCCGTTCGGTTGCGCACGCCATTTTCCCACCACATTTGCAACGCACGTTTACTTGAATTTGTAAACGCAGTATCGCTGCGTTTGTGCAAAGGGAAATGCCGCATCAACTGGTCCCAATCCCCGTCATTGGTACTTTGGAAGTACGAATCCAGATTGGAAGCGATTATTTCTAACGTGTCCATGCCAACGAAAGCGTGCAAGTCTGAGGTTGCAACGCTCACGTCTACTTTGCGATCGGCGTCCGCTCCCTGAGTTGACTCACTAGCAGGACGCATTGCATCTGATTCGTCGGACCGGGGCTCATTGACTTGACTTCCGCCTTCGGAGCAGGATTGAAATGAAATCAAACTAACACAGGACAGGACTGTCATCCAAAAGGGAATGAATACTTTCATGCCCCAAAAATACGGCTTCAATTGGGAAAATACCCGCGCTTGATTTGGACTTCTTGTTCCATCACAACACGAGCAAAACGCAGCATCGCATTCAAACGTGAAGGATGCCTTCCCGAAGCCAAGTCGGAAACGATTTGATTCACTTGAGCGCCTTCGGGAGTCAACTCTTGTAAAACCTCAATGACCGAAATCAAGGGTTGAACGGGCTCTTTAGTTTGTGCTTGCAAAGTCTGCATCTGAGTCCAATCGTCCAGAGCGCTCCCCTGAACCTGCCATTCGTTCCAATCACGGATTCGCTCAATAGACCCTGTCGGATAGGGATGTGAGGGGTTTGATTCATTTAGATCGAATCGCTTCAGCCGAAACAAATCAGTCGATTGGATCATCACATCTCGATGTCCATTTTCATCTTTTTCACCGCATGCGATCAACCGAGACACGCTTCCATATCCTGAAAGCTTGCCATTGAGAGAAAAAGGGATGCCGAACTCTACCAGTTCCATGGATTCGAGCTGCTCAAAGAGCAACCGATACCGCGCTTCAAAAATGTGCAAACCAGTTTGTTGACCTGGTACAGGAAAAATCGAAAGCGGAAACAATGGAAAAACTTCAGAACTTCTCATTGCAGGTATAACATCTCACCTCCCATTCAGTTCATTCTATCGATGGTGTATGTCCTGTTTGAGAACCAAATGCGCTCCAATTGGTTGACAAATGATAAAGCGAGAAGATCTAGAAACGAAGGGGTGGTTGGTCGTGTGTTTTGAGCATTCAGGAAGAGGTATCCGCAGCGTGGTTCGGATCTCCCAATCTAACAGGTGACTTAGGTTGAGATTGAATCGAACGAGGCCGCAGCAACTCATCATCTCATTGGGTTTTTTGCTTTGCAAGCACAGCTGATTTTGCCATAAAAAGTGTCTGCTGGGTCAACTTCAATTTCTCTCAGCCTTGCTGGATTAAAGGATGGTATGCTTGCCACTCGATGGCTAGCCAAGGATGCGGGAAAGTCGGATCGTTGGGTTTGTTTACACTACATGTTCTCCTAAAAGTGCATGGAGTTTAGCGGAAGGGGTTCCAACGTTTGACCGTGCTGCCATCTGAATAAACAGATATGACCAAGCCAGGGTAATCACGTTGTTCTGATGTGCTGAGTGCTTGACCAATTGAATTGTAAGCCGCAATCAATTGTTTGCTGTTTAACAGAATTTCACCATCCAATACACCGTTGGTGGTATCATCGCAGGCATCACCTATTCCGTCTTGATCGCTGTCAAATTGATCCGGGTTCGACGTAGTGGGGCAGTTGTCATTCGCATCGCAAACCTCGTCGAGGTCGATATCTTCTAAGCACAGTCCGTCACAATCGTATCCTTCCTCTGCAAAATAACACGCAATGGCAGGCTCAATAGGATCTGGTTCAATATTCGCTGCTGGATCAAAATTGCATGCGGTACTGTCCATACAGCCCGGAATCGGAGCTTCCCAAGCTGTGGTGCTCTTGCTCGCCGAATAAATGTTTTCATTGGAAACGAACACCAATTCTAGTACGGGAATTCCATCGGATGTTACCTCCGTCAAGATGCCTCCATGCTCAGGGCTAGATTGTGTCCCCCAGTTGATTAGAGTATTCTCATTGGGCAAGCGCTGTACGCTGCCCATTGCTGGACCAAACAGATTGTCAGGATGCATATATTCCCAGACAACAGAGGCCGTCATGGTGACGGTGTCCAATTCAAATTCGACAGCTCGGGATTGATTGGATAAACCTGTAAACATGGAACTGAAATTTCCGTTGTCAAACAGAAGATAGCGGTTCTCGCCAAGTGGACGCGCGGAGTGTTGGAAAGTAAAAGGATAAGAATCAACGAAAGTGAATTCGTTCGCAGCTCCAGCACCTAAACGCCACAAGATTTCTCCCGTTTGGCGATGGATTTTCGTGACTTCGTTGAGGTTTCGACTGCTCAATATGAAATGGCCGTCGGTATCGATGTCAATGGAGTTTGCGTGATTGAAAACAATTTCAGGTGACGTCAGCAAAGCATTCTCTAAGTCAAGTGGCGACATGTGATCCAGAGCATTCCATTCAAAAATCACTTCTCCTAGCGGATTCAACTCTTGGATAATTGCGACTTCCAATAATGCATTAGGATCTCCGCCATTTACATATTCACTCATGTCTACAGACTGCCAGTGGTAAGCAATCATGACCTGGTGACCTTCTGGTGTTCGTATATAATCATGCATGTCAGCATTGAATCCATTCTGAAAAAATGTAGTGTCGATCGGCTGCATAAGTGGATCTCGCGTAATCCATGCCGAAATGCCTCGATGAAATAACGTGTGGAGTCCGTCATCATTGACTTTCCAATCGTACCCTTCCTGAGGCCACACCTCTGAGAAAAGCAATTCACCAGAGGGTGAAGCAATGTTGACCGGCTTGAGAGGAGGTCCAATGATAGCGAAATACAAATCCCCCTCGTAAGCACCCGGCTCGTTGATTTCCACGCTGTAATTGGGTGGGATTTGGGCATTTAGTACTCCGCATGCCACGACCATGGCGAGCAATAAAATACTGGTTGGATTCCGCATCAGAGATGAAATCATAGTAGTGTAAATGAGGGCCTGTTACTTCACTTTGCTCGAGCAAACAAAGTCGGTAGTCGGAAGGGTTGTTTGTGTCATCGCTTCCCATCCTCCCTTGATATCGGTGATGTTGTGCATGCCACGTGCTTTCAAAATGGAAATGAAAATAGTGGATCGATAACCACTTAGGCAATGTGCATAGTAGTGCGATGAGTCATTCAGGGTGTGCATTTTTTCATTGACGAAATCCAGAGGGATACTAAACGCTCCGTCCACATGCTCGGCTTGAAATTCACCTGGTTTTCGCACATCCAAAAGGGATTCCTCCTCAGCTTTGTATAGTTGTGCAAAGGCCTCGGGAGTAATTTGATTGATGTGGTCGCATGTCTTCCCGGCTAACTTCCAAGCTTCGATACCACCTTGTAAATATCCAATGGCGCCATCAAACCCTACGCGGGACATTCGGGTGAGCACCTCAGACTCTGTCCCCTTGTTTGCAACAATGAGCAATCGTTGCTTCACATCTTTGATCAGGGCACCTACCCAAGGGGCGAAATTGCCGTCAATTCCAATGAAAATAGATCCGGGAATGTGCGATTCAGCGAATTCTTCTTTGGTTCGTGAATCCAAAATCAGTGCTTCTTGAATGTGATGATGTGCTTCAAACTCATCAGGAGAAAGAGCCAAGTTGTTCCGCTCGAGTACTTTTTCGAGTGCAGGAATGGTTTGCTTGTTCAATGCCACATTCTCAGGGAAATAAGCGGGTGGTGGAAGCAATCCATTGGTGACTTCATTCACGAACTCTTGCTCAGACATATCTGCTCGAAGCGCATAGTTCGTCTTGAGTTGATTTTCGAGTGAATCCCAGGTTTTTGAGCTGATATTCTTCCCGCATGCTGATCCTGCTCCGTGTGCTGGATAAATCATAACCTGTGACGGAAGCGTCATGATTTCATTGCGAAGCGAATGAAAAAGGGTGCTAGCGAGCTGCTCCTGTGTGATCTCCGCGGATTTCTGGGCCAAATCAGGTCGGCCGACATCACCTATGAAGAGGGTATCTCCAGTAAACAAGGCATATGGAGTTCTCTCCGCATCGAGAAGAAGATAGCAGGTAGATTCCATGGTGTGCCCGGGCGTGTGAAGTACGCGAATGGTGCAGCTTCCTAAGGCAATCTCTTCGTTGTGAACAGCCTGATGAAACGGGAAGGTTGGATTGGCTTGAGGGCCAAAAACAATGGTTGCGTCTGTGGCTTCAGCCAATTCTACATGTCCGGAAACAAAATCGGCATGAAAGTGCGTCTCAAGGATGTGCGTGATTTTCGCGCCATTCTTG
>CAJWIF010000099.1 GCA_913041135.1 uncultured Flavobacteriales bacterium | reverse complement strand
CCTGGTTGGGCAAAACGCGGAGTTTGTCGGGTTGGGCTTTTAAAGTGATCGTTGTCCAATCCTCCTCGCCCACCCGCCGTGATGATGACCTCTTGGCCATCCTCTATGATTTCAACAAGCACCTCTTCAGTGTCGGCGTCCTTGATGAGTGTTCCTAAAGGCACATCGATATAACGGTCTTCGCCATCGGCACCGTGTTTGTGCTGACCACGACCCGGTTCTCCCGGTTTCGCAAAGACGTGGCGGCTGTATTTCAAGTGAAGCAGCGTCCAAAACTGGCTGTTACCTCGAGCTATGACGTGACCGCCTCTACCTCCGTCTCCGCCATCGGGACCTCCCTTTGCCGTCACACGGTTTCGCATGAAGTGTGCAGAGCCTGCGCCACCTTTTCCGGAACGGCAGCAGATCTTTACGTAGTCGACAAAATTTTCACTGGCCATGGAAAGGGGATTTCAATCAGGCCGGAATGGCCATGCGCAACCGATCTGTAATTTCTTCAATCGAACCCATTCCATCCACACCTGTGAATTTTCCTTGGGTCGCATAATGACTCGCCACAGGCGCTGTTTCTGCGTTATAAACGTCAATGCGCTTTTGGATGACCGCTGGATTCGCGTCATCAGGGCGTCCGCTCGTCTTCGCACGATTCAAAAGTCGAGCCTTCAATTCATCTTCCTCAACATCCAATGAAAGCATGCATGAAATCGGCGTTCCACGTTCATTCAAAAACACATCCAAGGCTTCAGCCTGAGCCGTTGTGCGCGGAAAACCGTCAAAAATGAAACCGCCTGCATTGGAATGCTGATTGACTTCAGACTCCAGCATGCGAATCGTTACGTCATCGGGCACCAATTGGCCCTGATCCATAAAGGATTGTGCCATTTTACCCAACTCGGTTGCACCCTTGATGTTGGTCCTAAATATATCGCCAGTGCTCAGATGCACCAGTCCATAGGATTCAACCAAAAATGAACTCTGCGTTCCCTTACCAGCGCCCGGGGGGCCAAATAATACGATGTTCAGCATCGGATTCAGTCTTTATAATAGCTTCGACACCAGTTAGCATGCCAATGAAGCGGAATGGATCTTGAAATCAAAGGCCCAAAGGTAGCGCAGAGACGGACGACCTTTTCCTACAATAAAAATCCGCTTTTCACTCCGGAGTGATGCCGTAACTTCGCCCCGAGTATTCAAATTCTCGGGTGCTTTTGGCCCCTCCTATTTTTTTGACATTTGAAGTAAAATGAAATACGACGTTATTGTACTTGGAAGTGGCCCTGGAGGCTACGTAACCGCTATTCGCGCTAGCCAATTGGGGTTGAAAACTGCTGTCATTGAACGGGAAGCTTTAGGCGGTATCTGCCTAAACTGGGGATGCATTCCCACCAAGGCCCTACTAAAAAGCGCCAATGTTTTTGAATACATCAACCATGCTGAAGACTATGGCATCCAAGTGAATGCCCCAAAAGCAGACTTCACAGGGATGGTCAATCGCAGCCGCGGAGTGGCCGACGGCATGTCTAAAGGCGTGCAGTTCTTGATGAAAAAGAACAAAATCGACGTGATCATGGGTGACGGTCGATTGCTTGCTGGCAAGAAGGTCGAAGTGACAGCAGCAGACGGCACCAAGCAAACCGTTGCTGGAGACCACATCATCATTGCGACCGGAGCGCGAAGTCGTCACCTGCCTTCGCTTCCTCAGGACGGGAAGAACATCGTAGGCTACCGTGAAGCCATGACTTTGAAAACGCAACCAAAGCGCTTGGTCGTTGTGGGCTCTGGCGCCATCGGGGTTGAATTTGCATACTTCTACAATGCGATTGGAACAGAAGTCACCGTCGTTGAATACCAAGACCGCATTGTTCCTGTAGAGGATGCCGACGTGAGCAAGCAGCTTGAGAAAAGCTTCAAAAAAGCAGGCATTAAGGTGATGACATCTTCTGAAGTTTTAGGCGTAAAAACCGGTTCGAAAGAGAATACGGTGCGCATCAAAACAAAGAAAGGAGAAGAGACCATCGCGTGTGACGTCGTTTTGAGTGCTGCAGGAGTCGTAGCCAACATTGAAAACATTGGCCTAGAGGACGTCGGTATTGTTGTAGATCAAGGCAAATTGGTCGTTGACCCCTATTACGCCACCAACATCCCCGGATACTATGCGATTGGCGATTGTGTTCCTGGACCGGCATTGGCACACGTTGCCTCTGCTGAAGGCATCACCTGTGTCGAAAAAATCGCGGGACAGCGCCCTGAACCGATCGATTATGGCAACATCCCCGGCTGCACCTATTGCTTCCCGGAAGTCGCTAGTGTGGGTATGACGGAAGCACAAGCAAAAGACGCTGGACACGAGATTAAAATCGGAAAGTTTCCGTTTTCTGCTTCAGGAAAGGCCAGCGCATCAGGACACAAGGACGGCTTCGTAAAGCTCATCTTCGATGCGAAATACGGCGAATTATTGGGAGGCCATATGATCGGAGCCAACGTGACGGAAATGGTCGCCGAATTGGTTGTCTTGCGAAAGTTGGAAACGACTGGGCATGAGCTCATCAAAACCATCCACCCGCACCCGACTTTGAGTGAAGCCATTATGGAGGCTGCAGCTGCAGCTTACGGCGAGGTGATTCACCTCTAACACTGCGACACGAACGAAATAAAAAAGCCCGGGACAGTTTGTTCCGGGCTTTTTTTATGGAACGCATTCAATGACGATCGAATGGTGCCCGTGGATTGGATCTTACGGGCGCAAGGTCACATGCATGCAAGCCTTTTCCGGTATAACCAAGATGCGTTTCTCCTTTTGATATTGACTCAAGACTTGCTGAATCGCCCGCGTAGGTGCCGAGCAGTCGGCATCATTGTCAGGGCGGTCCGTAAAGGCAATGTCAAATGACGCGCCGTAACTGTGCGTAGAAGCTTGATCAATGGCATTGTAATTACGTCTTCCCAATCGATTCTGCTGCTTTACTGTTCGCGTCAAACTCGTAACCCGAATCCGCGTGCCCTCGCTGGAAGTCCCTTCCAACAGATCCGCAAAATCATTCCCTAAATCTTCGAGCAGCTCTTTCACTTCGGGCAACAAAACGGCATGGCTATGGGAAAGTGCGCTAATATGATATCCGCGTGCATCGCTAACCTCAACCAACTTCCCATTGCGTTTCCCCGCATTCATTTCATTCTTGTCCTTGACAAAAAAGCTGTTGGGCAAATTCCGAGCAGCTCTTCGATGCTCTGTGTATGGATTCTTAGCCAGCTTCAGCACGTTTTTGTTGCAACTACACGGTAGGACAACCTCTTCGGTTGCCTTCACACTCTTCACAGTAGGCTCCCGAGCTTCACGTATCGCAGTGACCGTGGCGAGCCCTGGAACCGTCGCATTGTGCTGAGGGTGAGAAAGGACCTGTGCATCCAAACCCACCTCGGGAGCCACCCATGCCGCCAAACCAAAACTGAACAACACCATACCTCCAAGTACAAGTCCAATTCGATCCCAACGGTATTTCTTTTTACTCCTAACGGTCATGGACGCAATTTCACTCATTCTAAGGATTCTCCTTCACCTCGTTCTCATGAAATCCCCACAACGTTCTTGTGAAAAAGAATACCCCCAAAATCGCTGTAACCTTTTTTCAAAATGGACAGTATATCCAGTAAATAAACACCGAAATGATGTCAGGAATTGGAGCAAAAATCATGCATCCTTCGCACGGAGAAGGAGTCATCTTTGGAAGAGACGGAGACTTTTGGAGGGTCTACTTTCAGAATCACGGAGAAAAATCCATCGCCTATGAATACGATGGTTTGGAAATTCTAGAGGCTGCCATGGACTTAGCGAAGCCAGACCTCAGCGACATCATGACCGCCATGGAACATGTGATGGAGGACTTTGCAGACCGATTGCGCGGGGAAGACCGCCCTCAGGATGTTGAGTTGGCAGACAAATGGGATGGAGGCAATCTTCTGATTCAATCCGCTGACCCCGACCTCAAAGCCAAAGAAATTCCTATCGATGCCTTCTTTCATAAAATCGTTATGACCCGCGATCGCCTGCGGGTCCTCGAGGCAAAAATCAATGCCAACGCCAAACTAGCGGATTCCGATAAACTAGAAATCCAGCAGTACATCACGAAAATTTACGGCTCGCTCACGACCTTCAATGTGCTCTTTAAGTACAAAGAGGATTGGTTTGTAGGCGAGAAAAAAAGCTGACCCACCTTAACTTGCCTCGAAACTCAAGAGATCGAGGCATGAAAACACCATTATTCTTCTGGCAAGCACTTAGCTTGATGAATCGTCTGATGCTCCCACGAATGAGCAAAAAGACGAATTTGGCTGGATTAAAAAAGTGGGAACAAGCCATCGTAGGATGGCGCATGTGGGTCACTTACCGCCTGCTTGACACCCAAAATGCAGCGAATAAAACGCCATGAGTCAGACAAAACGAACGGCGCATTGGACGCACGTTTTGGGTCCTGGAATCCTATTTGCATCCACAGCGATTGGAGTGAGCCATTTGGTTCAGTCAACGCGCGCTGGGGCGTTGGTTGGCTTTGGACTCGTGTGGGCTGTGGTTGCAGCCAACGTGGCCAAGTACCCTTTTTTTGAATTTGGCAGTCGTTATGCCAACGCAACTGGAGAATCGCTCGTAGAAGGGTATCGATCCATGGGGAAAGGAGCCGCGCTGCTCTACCTCATCATCACCATAAGCACCTGTTTTTTCGTGATGGGTGCCATCGGCATTGTCACCGCGTCATTTTTGGATAATTTATTTGGCATATCCAACGCACTCGAGATGAATGCGACGCCAGCAGTGGCCGTCGCCGTCTTTGCTTTGGCGACTTCACTTCTTTTCTGGGGACAATACAAGGCCCTCGATTCCTTGATTAAGATCATCGCCGGTGTATTGCTCATTAGCACGGTCGGCGCCTTCATCGCAGCCCTATTCCACACGCCACTGAGTGCCGTACCTCCTCCTCCGATTCACTTCACGCCTTGGTCCGGAACGGGGCTGGCTTTTCTCATTGCTCTGATGGGATGGATGCCCACGGCCGTGGACCTCAGTTCATGGAATAGTATTTGGACGCTTGAGCGCATTGAGCAAACAGGTTACCATCCGCCACTGCGAGATACACTCCGAGAGTTCAATGTTGGGTTTCTCTTTTCGGCTGGATTGGCTCTGCTCTTTTTAGGTCTCGGCGCTTTGCTTTTTTATGCGCATCACGTTGAGTTCCCTGAGGGCACCGCAGCATTTGCTTCAGGAGTTGTGCAACTGTATACCGAAGCCATTGGATCTTGGAGCTGGTGGATCATTGCCACAGCAGCATTCTCAGCCATGCTCGGAACCTGCATCGCATGCCTAGACGGCTATTCAAGGTCGTTGGCGCGGTCCATCGCTACGCTAACAGGTTCTGGGTCATCAAAGCGTACGCACCATGAACGGTTGAGCTTGGTTGGCGTTGCGATCGGCGCGTTGACATTGATTCTGGTTTTTCCCGATGACATTACGATTTTAGTTGATATCGCTACGACACTGAGTTTCTTAGTTGCTCCTCTTGTTGCAGGAGCCAACTTGTATCTCGTCACGCGAAAGTCCTTTCCCTTGGAGGCGCGTCCTCCGCGTTGGATGATTTTCCTTTCCTGGGGAGGATTGCTCTTTTTGACGGGGTTCAGCCTACTCTTCTTATTTGGCCGCTAAGGCCGTCTCGAATACAGGCCTCAGCGGCTTTATTGACTCCCGGCAATTCGCCCAAATACATAAAGCATTTCGAGCGCTATTTCGCTTGAACGTTCAGCATACATAATGCGTGCAGCCGGGGTTCCATCGCTAATTTTCGGATCGGAGTAAGGAAGCGCAATGCGTCGGAATGCGCCGGGAATGACGGGGCATCCTCGATCAGCTTCATCGCATGTTGTCACCGCAATAAAATCCTGTTTGGGCAAAGCTTCGGCCTCCAACGTTTTGGAAAAACAGTGCAACGGATGTGCGGGGTTGGCCCCATAAACGGCATGTGATTCGATGGCCTTGCCATCCAATTGCTTCACGACGAAGCCACGGTCTTCAAGCGCCTGAATGGCATTCGGGTGAAACGAGGTCTGTTCTGTTCCAGCCGAATGGCAGCGTACAAAATCGATGCCCAAGTCATCTGCGATACATTGGGCCCACACCTGAGCCAACTGGCTTCTGCGGCTGTTGTGGGTGCAGATAAACACAACGTGCACCGTCTGGACGACCACTTTTTTCAGATCCAAGATTGCCCCAACGAGGGCGTTCAATGCAATCTGGCGTTCCGGGACATCCATCAATCGGCGCTGAACTTCTGGAAACCAGCGATCATGTGATTGCTTGAGTTCTTTGACTCCAAGCAGGGGATACACCACAAACGGCATGTGTCACGAATCGATTAAAGAAGCAAAGTCCAATTGCACCTCACCGAACAACGCATCGTATCCAACCAAGCGGCCTTTTACCTCCACTTCTGTTCCTTCATAAAGGGATGGATTGGTCAATGGCGCCGCCAATGCACATGAAATTCCGGGGAGTAAAACCAATGACATCGCCCCCACCGATTGGACGGTGCCTTGGACGGCAATAACCTGACCAATGACGAGCGCATCCGTTGAATCCGAAGAAGTGAATGCTGCAAGTAAATCCGCCGCAGCAAGTGTCACCTGAATGGGCTGGTCGCCATGGTCTTTCGACGGCCTAGCGTATTGAAACAGTCCAAAAGCGATGCAGAAAACAAGAGCTACGACAGCGAATAGTCGCCATTTCGGGATATGAGTCATGTCCATCAAATTTTCAAACCAAGTGTGATTCCAGCTCGAAACCATGACCCCGTCCTTCCGTTGTACAAATCCGAAAATTGAGGACTGGAATAATAATTATAATTTAACCGACGCTCCACCCCTTGGAGAGCATCCGCCTCTGTCATCGGAACCGCTTCAAATACGTATTCTCTGCTCATGGACCGAAACATGGGTCCCGCATACGCATCCAAACTCAAGCCGTTCTTAGACAACCAGTGGTAGCCCAACTCAACGCCTACTCCCAGAGAGCGGACCGTCGCCGTGTGATCCACTGTGTATGGATACGCTATTCCGTAAACGTCTGAAAACGGCTGAACATCATCCAATTCCTCGCTCAATTCTGTATTACACTGACGCCATTGCGTGAACACACCTCCATAAAATCCATGGGATTTAATTTCATGAGCTGCACTGTATTTCCGCAATCCAAAACTCAGGGCCACACCCTCTACATCGGCTTCCATTTGCCCTTGCAAGTTGGACCATTCTCCGATTTCATTGTAGAAATATCCCAGCGAATAATTCTGAGCAGCGACTTCATATCCCACCCCTGAAATCGAGGCGTTCATGCTCCAATCGGGGCCCATAACACGCTCATAACCGATGGTGTACTGACCAATGATGAAATCCGTCAAACTGATTTTCACGATATGCGTTATGTCCTCATTCTCTTGAGCCTGCAGGGTCGAGCTCAAGGAAAAAACCAGGAAAAGTACATGCGAAATTTTCATGATGACAAGGTACAATGAATCTCAGAGGTCGTACCTTTTCTGAGTCAATCAATTTGAGGACATCGTCCCGAATCACGCGTCAAAACCAAAACCCACTCCATTGCAACAGACGGCTCCGCCCAAAGTGTATTCGCTGAGTCAGGTGGCTTCTTCGATTCGACAAGCTCTTGCCCGAGCCACGGCAAATCGCAGCTGGCTCATTCGAGCGGAAATTTTGAAAATCTCCCCTGGATTGGGACAAAAGACGGTATACGTGGACCTCGTCGAAGAAGCCAATGGCGATCAACGAGCGAAAATGCGTGGAGTCATTTGGCCGTCCAATGGCGCGCGCATCCTCGAAGCACTGGGGAACGATGCTTCCACGATTCTTGCTCCGGGCTCTGAGATGGTTTTTA
>CAJWIF010000098.1 GCA_913041135.1 uncultured Flavobacteriales bacterium | reverse complement strand
GCGGATTGCTCATGATGATGCTCAAACCGCTCCACGTATTCGAGTTGGAATCGTTCGCCGTACTGGACGTGTAGACGTTGGTGCCGTTTGCATCAGTGAGTACGAAATAAGGGTCAGGAGCTGTAAAAAAATCATCCCATCCACCCCCGCCCGTGGAATTGAGAATGAGCTGCTCCAAAACCAACTCTGAAATGATGGTCTGCAACGAAACGGTATAGGAACCTGTCTCAGAATACAAGACGCTATCGACAATGGCGGCGGAATCTGTTTCTCCATTGCCAAAGTCCCAGTTATAGGAGGTGGTTTGAATTCCTGAGCCGATCAAAGCTGCCGAAAAGTCCACCCAAAGGGAGTCGCATCCTGCAGCAGCAGAGTAAGCAAAGGTGGATGTTCCTCCTGCTCCCGGATTGATGATGAGGGTGTAGGAAAAACTCTCATTGACCACTTGTTCGATGCCAAAAGCAGAAGCGACGGCGGAAACGCTAATGATCATTTCAAAGACGCCGGGCAGTAAGGGTTCTCCGCAAACAGTAGCGCAGCCAATGGTCTGGCCGCTCGATGGGAAATACGTACCATCGGAATCGTCTAATTCCACTTGGAGCCCCAAAGGAGTTCCTGTGATGGAGGTCACGGTGATGGAAAGGAGTGATGCTGTCACGCCTGATCCGGGGTCGACGATGTCCTCGGGAAGAAAAAATGTGAGGGTCTCCTCATACCATTCTCCAGTGGCTCCTTCGGCTAACGTCGCCGGACATATGGTGGGAAATCCGTCTGTTGATGTGCACGCTGGATCAGCCACACATTCTGCACATTGCGCCAGAGCGTCAATCGGAGTTAGGAGCAGCACTGAAAAAAAGGCAGCTGCGACCCATGCTATTTGTTTCATCTTCACCACCCAAAGATGGTAAAATTGAATTTGAGACATAATACACTGATGGAGTGTATATTGCGTCTATGAATCACCGCTACACATCTCGACTAATCATTGCTTTCATCGCGATGATCTCGACAACTGCCTTCGGTCAGAGCACGCCAATAATGGATGTTCAAGGTGAGGTTGACGCATCTCCCATGCAAGGGGAGGAAGTTACGATTTCAGGAAAAGTCACCGAATATTTCGGGGATACGTTTTACTTGCAAGATGATTACGGTGCTTGGAACGGAATCTTCATCAACGGCGAAGGCATCGAGATTCCAGCCAATCCTCCGTATTGGAGTAGCGCCCGTCAACCTGAGGTGGGCGATGTCCTGACCGTGTTAGGCACTGTGGCCGAAGTGGATGGCAATACCGAACTGGTGGACGTTTCTCTTGTGGAGTTTGTTGACTTTTGGAACGCCACCCCCTTGGGTGTATGGTTGACCGCCGATGCTTTTCAAGACGAGCAATACGAAGGAACCCGGGTTCGTCTTGATGCTGCCACCATCCTCACAGCTCCAGACGCCGGGGGCTTCTGGACTGTCACCGATGGTACGGCTGAACTCGTTTGCTGGGGTGTCGACTCCAGCGATGCTGGAAACAACGAAGATCCGGATGGTCCAACTCCAGGCGACATGTATCAAATTTACGGGGCGTTGCACGAGTTGCCGGGCGGACATGTTCTGCATGTGGGTGACATTGATGTGTTGGCCTTGAGTGTGGAAGCACTGGAGGAAGTTCGGGTTCATGTTTACCCGAATCCGGCGTCGAACTGGGTCGCGTGGAACTTCCCTGATAGCGAGCCGCGTCGACTCCTCCTTTCTGACGTTCTAGGACGCGTTGTGTATGAAACGGCGGTGCAAACGGCATTTTTTGAATTGGATGTGTCTTCCTTTCCGCGTGGATCGTATTCATGGGCGCTTGCAAGCACATTGGGAAGTCCTTCTGCTGCGAGCCAGCTGATTCTAAACTGAATGATCTCAACCACCGTTTCACTCATCCAATCAGAACTTCTATGAAATTGTCTTCCACTTTCGTTGGTCTTTTTGCAGCTCTGAATTTGATCGCGCTGACCGCTTGCCAGGATAACATTCTCGAATGTGAGGATAAAGCGACCATTTGGATTGTCAATGAAACGGTTTGTACTCCAGACGTCGAAATAAATGGAGACTTGATTATCGCAGACTTGGCTGCGTTTGATTCCATCAGCTATTCAGCGAATGAAGGGACGTATGATATTGAAGCTAAAATGGCTTTCATTTCGGCGTGTGAGGACCTTTCGGAGTCTTTGGTGACCGAATGTGGTCAGATGTACCGCGTCGTCATCTTGTAATCCGATAATGCAGCTTTTAAGCCTGATTTAAGCGCTCAAAAAAAAAGGAAGGTAATAAACGCGTCTTCAGGCTAAATGAAGCGTACGAGGATCACTCACAAGATCGTTCGATAGGGCTTCGAATTGGAAACGAATACCGTCTATGCGGATTGTCTTCAGTTGACATTGATAAACACACCGATGTTTGAATCTACTGTTTCTCATTACGGTGGTGGTGTAATCCACTTCAATGGCGAAGAATCTGAATTGTGGAAAATATATTGGTCGACAGTTTCAGGGGGTGTGGATGGAACAGGATGTGCTTCATGGCTTGAATCGGATGATTAAGTGCTTGAGGCAATCAATGATTTCACGCAATGTCAAGTGCACTCAACCATGAGTGTCCCAGAAGTTTGCCTCGATGATTTCAACCTAAACGGTGGACGTGATATTACAGACTTGCTCATACTATTGATTGGTTTACAGCCAACTAATGAGCTTACTGCAAATGAATTTTTAGCTGTAGATTGAAACAGTGACGGGGTCATGACAACTTCGGATTTGTTGTTATTCCTCCCGTACTTTGGGACAGATTGTAATTGATTAATCTGCAGCTGGATAAAGGAATGCAAATGATTAGGCAAGTTGCGCAAATAGTGTTGGTTCTTGCAATTGTATTTGCGGGCCCGTCGGTGCTTTCAGCGCAATGCGTGGGTAATGGTGGTTACGTCGAAGACGGTGATGAGGTTTCTTGCGAAGACGGTTTCTATTGCTGTACAGTATACAACGCTTGCAATGCACCGTGTAATAATTACGATTATAGTTTCGAGCTTACGGGGGGGTGCGACTTGTCATGTGCTCCCATCGACAGCGGCGTGCTGTTCATCCTCATTGGAGGGGGCTTGTTCGGAGCGTTCATGCTCACCCGCCGGAAAGAGCTTGAACTAGTGATCGAAGAGGTGAAGAGCTAACGCTTTCAATACTCTACACAAAAAAGGACCTCAATTTGGGGTCCTTTTTTATGTCCCATGGTCTAAGAAAAAGAGGAAGGCGGGTACTATAAGCAAATCAAAGCGAAGCTCTTAGGAGGTGCTAATTCGGAGTGAAGAAGGCACTCGCAGGGTTTGGCACGTATGACTGCATAATTCTCTCCGAAGGAATCAGAAGCAAACGTAGTTCTGTTCAACCTGACGATAGGAGGAGGTGAAACGAGGCGTCTGAAATTGTTATGACGTGAAGGCGGGCCGGCTCAGGGTCCAGTCTAGTGGCGAAGGAGACGTTGGTCAGATGCACAGGAAGGCGCATCATGCGAACCACCGCCGCCCTCATCATCACCTTCACCTTTAACAATCCTCCCCAAAAAGAGCGAGGAAAAGCAGGATATCGGTGACGGTGACAGAGCCGTCCCCGTTGATGTCAGCAGCAGAGCAGTCTGAGGTGCAGCCAAAATCACCAAGTAATATCAACAAATCTGACACCTCCACGGTACCATTGTTGTTGATGTCTTCAGCACAACCCAAGGGATTGCCATCGCAGTCAAAATTGGCCAGTGGGTATGTGCAGTCTCCTGCATCCGTAGCGTCTGCGTTGTAGTTGCATGCTAAAGCATCTTGGCAGCCTGTGATTTCATCGGCGTCGCAAACACCATCGTTGTCGTCGTCACCATCAACTACAGACCCGGAGCCGTCAGTGGCGCCAGAGCACGTGTCGCAACCAGCAGCGAACAGGCAGGAGTTGTCATCGATCGTAGCGGCAACGTTGAAGTTACAAGCCGTCGTATCCATGCAGCCTTCCACATCTTCTCCGGGCAATCCGAGGCAGAAATTGGTCAAACTGAGCGTGGCATCCCAGGTCCCGGAAGAACCGGTGGTACTGTAGCCATTGACGACTTCTAAGGTCCATACTCCCGCACCGGTTAAGCCGAATGAACTGAGGTCGACACTATGGGTATAGGCTCCTTCAGTACCCACATTCCAGTCGCTAGGCCAATCACTCGCGATGGTGTAACCCAAAGTCAAGTCATACCCTCCGATTTCAAGGCACGATCCGTTCGGATCACAGAGTCCGATGAGTAAATCGCCGGCCCAACTGCCACCAGCCGCCGCGGAATAAGCCACGCTAATATCCAACTGGTCCAGACCTGTAGTGCTCGTCGCTTCCATTGTAAACGATTCACTGGAGGTGCCCGTCAAGTCAGTGACGGCAAACGCCCAATCACTGGTACAGCTACACGGAACACCATCCTGTGGCATAATGCATGATCCATCATCCTCCGTAGCATCGGCGTCGTAATTGCACGCTTCCGAATCGGTACAGCCCTGACAACTGAAATCGCAGCTACCATCGTCTTCCGTCGCAGCGCTATCGTAATTGCAAGCAGTGGCATCTGTACAACCGCATCCAATCGTACAGGCGGGAGCACATCCGTCAGAAGTAGCCAAGCTGGCTCGGAAGCCCCCTGGTGCAAACAAGGCTTGCATGCGCGTTTTCTGACCCGAAGTGAACAGGTTCATGCACGCGTCGTCCGAATAGTCCATGTAATTCTGCACCATGTCCGTGCTGCTGCAGCTCTGATGACCTGTGGCACAACCAAAGTTGGCAGCATCGGAATTGGGCGTATCCGATACTTGATCGTCTTGATTGCAGTTGCCATCTCCCCAAATGTGGTACAGATTGAGCCAGTGGCCCACCTCATGCGTGGCGGTGCGTCCCAAGTCGAAGGGTGCTGTCGCGGTTCCCATATCCCCCACATAGCGGTAGTCACAGACGACTCCGTCGGTCGCTGCTGACCCGCCAGGAAATTGCGCATAGCCCAAAATACCTCCACCTACATTGCACACCCAGAAGTTCAAATACGATCCGGCTGGCCACGCATCGGAGCCACCTGAACTTGAGAACTTCACATTGTCTGTTGTTCCGAAGGACGAAACGGAGCTAGAAACACGGAGGATTCCATCCGTGGGGTTTCCTTGGGGATCATTGGTGGCTAAACAAAATTCCACTTCTGAATCAGCGGCTTGAGACCAGGTGTTATCAGCATCGCTGTTGAGGAGACGGAAGTCATCATTCAGGATTTGCAACTGCGACATGATCTGCGCGTCACTGATGTTTTGTGTGCCGTTGGCATAGACCACGTGGAAAACCACTGGAATGGTCACGACCGTATTGGCTTGATTTGACCGTTGTTCAACTGGCTGAGACTCCCAACGCTGGGTCTGTTGTTCAATGCGCGTGCGCATTTCCGAGAACTTTGCCCCACCCATCATCTCGACATACTTGTCATGCGATGCACACGTACGTTGCGCAGGAACGGCATTGGAAGTTGCAGCGGTCGGTGCAACTCCTTGAGCGTTACCAAACGAAACGACCAGGCAAACGGCGAAGAGTAAAGTAGGCATACGCATGGTGAAAGCAATTTAATTCACTTCCAAGATATCAAAAAAGACGAGGCAAATCGCCTGAGAAGAGAGGCTAACGGCTCCTTTCGTCAGGAATTACGCCAAATGCTGCTTTCGTCCCAAGTGCCACAACATCTTTGTGTGGAGCGCAAGGGCTCCAGCGAATGTGGTGGAAGAACGGTAAGGCAGTCCAAATTCCTCCGCAGTTTTCTTCACAATGGGCGCCAGTGCGCTGAAGTGTATGTGTGAAATCTGGGGGAACAAATGGTGCTCAATTTGGTGATTGAGTCCACCGCACATCCACGTAAACAACTTGGAACCGGTCCCGAAGTTAGCCGTGGTCTTCAATTGATGTGATAATGGATCGTCCTCCATCTTCGCTCCAGCTTCAGCTTCAACGAATTGGAGTTCTTCAAGGACGTGAGCAGGCTGGAAAATGGATGCGAGGATCAGTCCTGTGACAGCATGCATGACCATCCATCCGAGTATCACCTGACCAATAGACAATCCGCTGAACAACGCAGGAATCACTAAGATATAGGTGAAGTAGAAAATCTTTGTGACGATTAATTCACTGAAGAGTTTTCCAAAAGTGGTCCCTGAAGATTTAATGAGGTCTTTGCTTTTGTAGCGATAAAGTGCAATCCAGTCTTTCGCGGTCATCCAGAACAAGGTCATGATGCAATAGAAGAACCAGGCATAGATAAATTGAAGCTTGTGAATCTTCTTCAAAGGTCGGTCGGGCGTAAAGCGTAAAATTCCGGGAGTATCAATGTCTTCATCCAAACCACTGATGTTAGTAAAGGAGTGGTGCAATACATTGTGTTGGATGCGCCACAAAGGAGCGCTACCTCCGACGAGGTCCAAAACACGGCCCACAACGTTATTGACCTTTTTGCTTTGGCTATACGATCCGTGATTGGCATCGTGCATCACATTTAGCCCAATTCCAGCCAATCCAAAACCCATCGCGATCTCGGCAATCCAAAACCACATACCGCCTCCGATGGTCCCAAATGAAAACAAGGCCCACGGCACAAAAAATAAAGCAATCATAGAGATGCTTTTGATGTGCAAACGCCAATCTCCCTTGCGCGAGCGCCCTGATTCTTCGAAATAGGCGTCGACTCGTGCTTTTAAAGTTTTGCTAAACGCGGAGGCATCACGGTTGAAACGAACGACGGGAATTTGCATTGTTCTCGGTAATTTTCGAAAGACGAATGTACGATGCGATTCAATAACAGATTGCCAACGAAAGGAACTCAGAAGTTTTTGTATCTTCGCGGTCCGCTAGTTGCACCAAACGATGGTTCAGAAGGCAGGAATGAGGGCATTTAGCTCAGTTGGTTAGAGCGCTACATTGACATTGTAGAGGTCACAGATTCGAATTCTGTATTGCCCACACCCCTCAAAACCCCCGCGACGTCCAAAGCATTGGATGCAGTGGGGGTTTTTTCGGTCAAAATGTTGACCCCAGCGGCCTTTGGTAATCAAGGATAAAGTGTATTTTACACACCTTAATTGAATTGTTATGACGGGAACATTTGCCTTCGCAGACTACGCGGTATTTATTATTTACGCCATTCTTATTCTGGGTGTCGGGTTGTGGGTTTCCCGCAATAAGGATGGAAAGGAAAAGAGCGCAGAGGATTATTTCTTAGCGAGCAAATCACTTCCTTGGTGGGCGATTGGTGCGTCGTTGATCGCCGCCAATATTTCTGCAGAGCAGTTCATCGGCATGTCGGGGTCAGGTTTTACACTTGGCTTGGCCATCGCCTCCTACGAATGGATGGCTGCCTTGACCTTGATCATCGTCGGAAAGTATTTCTTACCCATCTTCATAGAGAAGGGCTTGTATACAATTCCGGAATTTGTGGAACAACGGTATTCCACTAACCTCAAGACCATCTTGGCGGTGTTTTGGATAGCCTTGTATGTCTTTGTGAATCTATCTTCAGTACTCTACTTGGGGTCATTGGCTTTGGAGACGATTATGGGTGTGCCGATGCATTATGGTGTCTTGGGATTGGCCTTGTTTGCGGTAGCGTATTCGCTGTATGGAGGACTGTCTGCTGTTTCTTGGACCGATGTCATTCAAGTGGTGTTCTTGATTATTGGGGGCATGGTCACGACGTATATCGCTTTGGACACCGTGTCAGGCGGTCAAGGGATGTTCGCCGGACTCTCCGCTATTATGGATGCCGCTCCTGATAAATTTGCGATGATCTTGGATAAAGCCAACCCGGAATACGATAACCTTCCGGGCATTGGTGTACTGGTAGGCGGCATGTGGGTGGCAAACCTGTATTACTGGGGTTTCAACCAGTATATCATCCAACGGACATTGGCAGCCAAGTCATTGAAAGAAGCGCAAAACGGAATTTTATTTGCAGCGATTCTCAAGATATTTCTTCCTTTGATTGTCGTCGTTCCTGGCATTGCCGCGTATGTAATGATCAATGACCCTGCGATTATGGCGGG
>CAJWIF010000097.1 GCA_913041135.1 uncultured Flavobacteriales bacterium | reverse complement strand
TCCGTCAAGTCGAACATTTTCGTTCAACAACAAGTCCCGAATTGCTTTTTTCTGAGCGGCACCAATGTACTGACGCAACATGAAGCTTTTCGAAGAACGCTCCTCATCACTGAGGGTATCCATGAACTCTTTTTTCAATTCATTGAAAGAAGCCTTTCGCTCTTCTTTCGTTTTGCCTTGCAAAGCAGCTGCATAAAACTTGTCCTGCAGAAAACCATTGACACGTGCGCGCAAATCTTCATCATGATCTTCATGACTGTATTCACGTTGAACACCATAATGACCTGTCGCTTTCGCTAGTGCGTTCTGAGCTTCACATTGCGTAACAATGGCCGCGTGTGCAGCTTCAATGGCATCTACCATTTCATCTTCGCTCACTTCATGCATCTCACCTTCTACCATGACAACGCTGTCGATGGTTCCGGCAATCATCATGTCCATATCCGCCAATTCCAATTCTGAACGCAACGGATTGATGATGAATTTACCATCTACACGTGCAACACGAACTTCTGAGATTGGGCCATCGAATGGAATGTCACTTACGGCCAAACAAGCCGAAGCAGCCAAACCTGCCAAACTATCTGGCATCACCTCTGGATCAGAGGACATCAATTGAATCATGACTTGCGTCCCTGCGTGGTAGTCCGAAGGAAACGTTGGTCGCAATGCACGATCAACAAGGCGCATTACAAGTACTTCACTATCTGAAGGACGCGCTTCACGCTTAAAGAAGCCCCCTGGGAAACGCCCTGCGGCCGCATACTTCTCACGGTAGTCCACTGTAAGTGGAAGGAAATCCACATCGTCTCGTACTTCATGCGAAGAAACTGCTGTAGCAAGCAACATGGTGTCGCCGCATCTAACAACTACTGAACCGTGAGCCTGCTTGGCCAACTTGCCAGTTTCAATTGTGATCTCACGCCCGTTGCCGAGATCTATGGTTTGGTTGTGTACCGTGTAATTCATCTTTCTGTGTATGCATCAATAAACACCCTCCCTCGTTTAGGAAGTGTGCACAAAAACAAGGAAGGCAATGGAGCTATTCCAATTGCCTTCCTGTTTCAATAATTTCAAATTAGCGACGCAAGCCGAGCTTGGCAACGATATCGCGATAACGACTGATTTCTGTCGACTTCAAGTAGTCCAACAACTTCCGGCGCTTTCCGACCAATTTAATCAAAGCGCGTTGGGTGTGGAAGTCCTTGCGGTTATTTTTGAGGTGCTCAGTCAAGTGAGCAATGCGGTAAGAGAACATAGCCACTTGAGCTTCTGAGCTTCCAGTGTCCTTTTCTCCTTCACCGTAAGTGGAGAAAAACTCCTTTTTTTTGTCTGCGTCTAAATAGTACATGTCGAAATCTTTTAGATATCCGTGATGTGAAATAAGGCCGCGAAGATAGTGAGAATAGCCGAGGTTACCAATATTTCTTCGACAGCAAAACGACCTTCATGTCTTTGAGGGCACGTCGTACATCGCACGCAAGAAAAAGGCCAGTTTGTCCTTTAAATCCTTGCGTTCGACGATGGCGTCCAAGAAACCGTGTTCCAGTAAGAACTCTGCCCGTTGAAATCCTTCCGGCAAGTCCTTCCCAATCGTTTCTTTCACAACACGCGGGCCAGCGAATCCAATGAGCGCATTGGGCTCTGCAATATTGAGGTCACCTAACATAGCAAATGATGCTGTTACACCTCCTGTTGTGGGATCCGTCAACACCGATATATACGGCAAGCCTGCCTTTGATAGCAACGATAGTTTAGCGCTTGTCTTAGCCATCTGCATCAAGCTCAACCCGGCTTCCATCATGCGAGCACCTCCAGATTTACTTATGCAGATAAACGGACATCCCTTCTTCAATGCCAAATCAATACCACGTGCAATTTTTTCGCCGACAACACTGCCCATAGACCCCCCAATAAAAGAGAAGTCCATGCAACTGACCACAACAGGAATCCCATCCAAATCACCCGAAGCAGTGCGCAGGGCGTCTTCGAGGTTCGTTTTCTTCTGTGCTGCGACCAATCGGTCTTTGTATGCTTTCGTATCCTGAAACCCAAGGGGGTCAGCGCTCGTCATTTTAGGAGCGATTTCACGGAATTTTCCGTCATCAAAAAGCAACTCAAAGTAGCCATTGCTTCCTAGACGATCATGATGACCGCAGTAATGACATACGTGACCCTTTTCAGCATGCTGCTGAGACGTCACCACTGTTTTGCAGTTTGGACATTGATACCAAGCACCTTCCGGAATTTCTTTCTTCTCCGTGCTTTTAGTGGTAATGCCGTCCTGTATCCGCTTGAACCATCCCATGATTTCCTCCTTTAGATCCCGTAAAGGTAACCAACACAACTAAAAAGCCTTCCTTAAAAAGGATGCCCTATTCCCAAATGAAATCCCCCCTTCGTTTTGTGTTGACTGAACCATCGTTGACCAGCCTCCAATCCTGGGTCATGGATGCGCAGTCCGCCATCTAATCGTAAAAGAAAAAAGTCAAAATCAAGTCGAATACCAATGCCCGAGCTAAAGCCCAGACTGGACCATTCTAAACGCGCATCCGACAGCGCATCCTCCAACAACGGTTGTTTCATGAGCCAAACGTTTCCGACATCCATAAACCACGCCCACTCGATCATGTTGGTGGTTTGCTTTCTCACCTCTAGACTGACTTCACCCAACAAATCCCCTAGCCCTTTCACGACATTCAATGCGTCGATGTCATATCCAGTATGCCCCGGGCCCAATTGTCGTGCAGGCCATCCTCGAATACCGTTGGCGCTTCCCGTGAAAAAAGACCGGTCAAAGGGCAGCGCATTGAAATTCTCTCCAGCCCAACCCGCTCCAGCACGAAAACGCGCATGCAGCGACGTCCCTAACATGGGATTCAAAACCCACGCGCCTGTCCAGTTTCCTTCACAACGAAGAAATTGAACAAATGGAACCTGTCCCAATAAAAATTGTCCATCCTCATTCTCCTTCAACCCCAGTGTTGGAGCAAGCGCATTCAACCCCCACCCCGTCCATTCAACTCCAACTTTCACAGTACCAAAAACCAATTCGCTCTTCACCCATCGTGACGTCCATTGCATGCGAGAAAGAACGGATGCGTAGTCTTGAAATCGATACTGGATAAAAGGGTTGGACTCATTGTCAAGCCATGCTTGAAAATCGGCCCCTAAGTCAATCTTAGCGTAAGTCAATTCTATAAGATCCACAGAAATTCTGCTTTCACGATCTGGATTTTCCACAAAATGAAAACCGTGCTTAAAGCCCACAGAATTTCGAGAGTACTCGGGTCGTGACTCCCTGCTCCATAAACCGGTAAAATCAGTTCTCGCAGCATTCGATGCTCGCAAACGACTCAACGCAATCGGAGGAATTCCCAGCGTAGAGTAATGCGCTTCAATAGACCACGCTCCGCTATTGGGCACAAGGGTAGACACGGTATAGCTGAATGGCTGTGAAGAAGTGACGCCTCCAGACAGCGAGAATTCCATCATGTCTCCTCTTCCCGAAACATTTCTATTTGTAAATACACCGGTAATGACAGGGCCATATCGTGCATTGGTGCGCGTCATATCCAATGCCGCAGAAATACCATATCGAGGACGATGAATCAGTTTAATGGACACATCAAATGCATCCTCTGGCCCTTCCACAAATTCCAAAAAGCCGGGAATTTCAACACGTGCAATTGAAGGCAATTGCATCAAACGACGATACGTCGTCTCAATGGCCCCCTCATTGTACCTCATTCCGGGCTCTATTGAAATCAAATGGTCCAGAACGGGATTTGATATTGGCTTTGACAGCGAATCACCCAACCACTCTATATCACGGAATCGAGACCTTCGATGTGCCACTGGAGTCCCCTTAGCACTATATTTTGCCGGACTAATTTCCACGGTTAGCGCTACCGTAGGCGAACCGCTTCGAGACGATGTGTCGGCTTTAAATGAGATGTGCGTTTCATCCAAACTCGCATAGCCCTTTGATTTTAGGTAACGCGCCAACTGAGCACGCGCCAACTCGAGTCGGTCCGCATCAAACACTTCGCCTTTAAGAATACGCAGTTGACCCTCTATTTCGGATTCAAGCATACCACTTCCCTCAACATCCAACGACACCGATGATAGAGTCCACAGTGGGCCAGTGCGCACGGAATAGATTACCGCTACCGCATGCGTTCCTGTTTTTTCAAGCTCAGCAGAACAGTCCGCATTCAAGTAACCTGCCCTTCGACTCAAGGCTTCCAAGTTGCGTTCTGTTCGCTCCTTGGCTTCAGCATCGAAAATAACCGGTGGCTCACCAAGACTGTGGGCAATCCAATGCCTCAACCCCTTTCCTTCTCTTCCAGCTTCAATCCGCTTGATCTCAGCCCTTTCCAACTTTTCAGGACGAATGAGTCCATTGATGAAAAGTGGGATGCGCAAGCCTAACAGTTGACGATTGGCTGGCTGTCGAATCACCGAAAGTGCGCCATCAGGTGCGCCATCAAGAGAAGGTATTCCCTCCCACACAATCTCATTCTTCACAAGAAGCTGATCCTCTCCTTGCAAGTGACGTTCTAAGGAACACCCCTGAACACCCAAAAAGAGGAGAGGAATGATCCAACCACGCCAACGGGTTTCCCTATACTTTTGGGGTTGAAACCTTGCCATCATGACGCGTAACGAAATCCTATCCATTCGCTCTCTCCACAATCGCCCCGAGCGCAGACGCACGAATCGCTTCATCGTCGAAGGCGTAAAAGGATTAATTGAATTGAGTGAGAGCAACATGGAGGTGTTGCGAATTTACAGTCTTGATAGCATGCTTGAACATGTTCCTGTATCACTTTCTCGTCATATTGAAGTCATCACAACCAAAGCGATGGCGCGAATATCCAACTTGAAAACACCGCCAGGCTTGATGGCCATTGTCAGCATTCCTTTTTGTAACACGAAGACCATCATCGAATCATCCAAGGTAGGAGACACTCAAGTACCGTTGCCGTTTGTACTTGTCGCGGCTGGAATTGCTGACCCCGGGAATCTAGGCACGTTAATTCGCACTGCAGATTGGTTCGGTATGCGCGGCGTTTTACTCACACCGGGAAGCACCGATGCCTGGTCCCCAAAATGCGTGCAGGCTACGATGGGCTCTATTTTCCGGATTCCTGTTGCTGAAATCCAACCTGAAGACGAAGCACTCCTTCAAGCGCAACAGCATTATGCTTTAGAGATGAGCGGAACCCGTTACACCGATATTGAATGGAAATCAGGACTTCTTTGGATTGGTTCTGAGTCTCACGGGATCTCAACCGATGCTAGCGCATTCCACTATGAAGCGGTGCACATCCCAAGGCAAGGTGGAGCAGAATCTCTAAATGCAGGAATCGCTGGCGCTATTGTGTGCTCCGAAATCGCTCGCGTTTGGACCGTTAAATAAAAGCTTGAGAATTCTCTAGCTCTTGTAGGTTCAGCAAAGGTCTCACTGCGATCTCACACCATTTTCGATGGATTTCTTCAGCTGTAAACGGCGTGTTTTGAAGTGCCAACTGAACTTCTTCCACCCGACGCTCGCACTGCTTCGAAGATTTGTCAGTGATCATTTCTGGCTCCCAAATAGAAGGCCAGTCTTCTGTCATTTTTGAGTCCATTTCTGCCAATTGCTTTGCAGCCCAATGGTGTGAAGGCCATATTCGTATTGCTGCATGCAATCGCTTGTCAATCAATTCTGCCAACCAATTATGAGGGCGACCCTCTTCTTTCCCTTCCTCCCAAACCACAGGGTTGCCAATCGCCACGTGAATCCCACCTTTCCAACCGAAAAGACCTTGTTTCATACTGCGCTCGTCCTCCCCTGGTTCCTTTTCATAGATTCCATCGTTGGCTTCTGATACAAGAAGTTCTTTGACTTTCATGGCGTCACAAGGATCCCACTCATAACTCAATGTAACAGGATGTACCCGAAGCGCATTCCATGCACCAGCGTCCTCTCCACTCATGAGCATGCGGATCAGTGCCGGTGAAGTCCTGTCATCCCCATCCTTAGCTCGCCCCTCCTTGTGCGCAAGCCAAACACTTGAGGACTCAACCCCAATGACATGACGCACATACGCAGCAACTTCGGCACTGCTCGCCAATTGGTCTCGTAAAGAGCCCCCGCGTTTTACTACAAAACTTTTATTCAATCGTACGAGAGCCTCTACCCATGGGGTTTGCAGCAGGTTGCTACCAATTCCAATCTCCGTTGTTTCAGCTCCTAAGGAAAGCAAAGCCAAATTGATCAGCGAAGGATCCAGAACGATATCGCGATGATTTGAAATAAACAAGGCACCGCATGAATCAAACGATTCTGGGAAGGAAAACGTCACTTCTGAAGCCGTCTTATCCAATACTTTTTCAATAAACGTTTTGGAAACGAGGTCTTGAAAATCAGAAACGCTTGTAATATTGCCCATCGCATGGAGCAAAGATTTCGTTGCGTCAGTCCCTATAAACGGACTCAGAACGGCATTCCAGTCCAAGGCGCCTAACATTAATTGCAAAGCATCAGGCACTTCTTCTTCACAATAAGGCCTCATATGAGCAAATGCATCCATCATCTTCGGAGCGCAATTTAGGTAACCTAACTTTGGGTCATGACATTCGAAGCGCTAAAGCTTACTCGCCAGTTTTTAAATGCCATTGAAGATGCTGGGTACAAAGAGCCTACGCCGATTCAATCCATGGCCATTCCTCCGTTACGTTCTGGACAAGATGTCATCGGAATTGCACAAACAGGGACCGGGAAAACGGCTGCCTTCCTCCTGCCCTTGCTACAAACATTGAAATATGCCCAAGGAGATGCTCCGCGTGCTCTGATTTTAGCTCCAACGAAAGAGTTGGTTCTACAAATCCACCATGAGGCCATGCAATTTGCGTCGTATACAGATTTGAGAAGCATTCCATTGTTTGGAGGTATTGGCTATAAATCGCAATTAAATGCGGTAAAGACCGGCGTAGATCTTCTCATAGCTACTCCTGGAAGGTTTCTTGAAATTTATCAAAAGGGTGGTTTTGACCCCAAAAAGGTAAAGCACCTTGTACTCGATGAAGCCGATCGCATGATGGACATGGGCTTCATGCCCCAATTACGTCAAATACAAGAGATCATTCCTTCAAAGAGGCAAAACGTTTTATTCTCTGCAACGTTTCCTCATCGTGTTGAACGACTTGCTGACGAATTTCTACTTTGGCCAACACGCATCGAAGTTTCCCCAGAATCCACTCCTGTTGAAACGGTCAAACAATACACGTTAGAACTTCCCAATCAGCGCACCAAGCTCGAGTACATTGAGTGGTTGATTAAGACGCGGCTGATGGACAAGAGGCTCCTCATTTTTGCCCGTAGAAAAGAAGATGCCGAAAGTGTTTCTCGATATCTCCAAAGATCTTTCCCTTTCGAGGTGCGTTCCATCCATAGCAATAAGGGCCAAAATGCCCGCATCAATGCCATGGACGACTTTCGTTCGGGCAGCGTCCAAGTCTTGGTATCAACAGATATAGCCAGTCGAGGAATCGATGTTCCAGAAACGGAAATGGTCATTAATTTCTCTGTACCCAATGACCCATTGGATTACGTGCACCGAATTGGAAGAACAGGCCGTGCGTTTCGCTCGGGTGAAGCCATTACGCTGCAAGATCCCTCAGAACGCTATGCCTTGGAACGTATCGAATCCCTGATTGGTGAATCCGTAGAGGTCTTAGATGTTCCCGAGCATCTCATTATGCACGAAACCCCTCGCAATGAAAAACAGCTGCAAGCTCGAGCGATTGACCGCGAAATGAAGAAGCGTGACCCGTTGTATCAAGGAGCCTTTCACGAACGGAAGAAAAAGTCGAAGAAAGAACTTGCAAAGAAAAAATCAACCGGGAAGCGGCGATAACGATGGATCTTTCATCGCTGACCATGGCTTAACGCCGTGCTCGTCTAAGATGTAGCCTTCTTCAAAGCACATGATGGCCAACCTGCCATCTGGAAGCGCCTCTACATGGGTGTGATAGTTAAAATCAAAACCATGTCTTCTAAGCCATTGAAACTGACGGTCCGAAGATGACTCTGGCTCATTGATCTGCTTCAACTCTTTCAATATCGAGCGGTTTTTTAATAGAATTCCCTCTACTTGACGAATCAAGGGGCTGGGTTTATTCGTCTTGCGGTGATGCTTGGCGAATAAACCCAGCCCCAAAATTG
>CAJWIF010000096.1 GCA_913041135.1 uncultured Flavobacteriales bacterium | reverse complement strand
TAGCGGAACTTCAGCCTACGACCGCTGGCTTGAAGGAGATGCATCCGCCCTGTCTCAGGCGGCCTTGCGTGGACACGATGTTTTCGAATCCATCGGATGTAACCAATGCCATTCCGGACCTCAATTTTCAGATTTCGAATTACGAAACAATGGCTTGTTTGTCGTTTACCCCGATTCAGGATTGTATCGATTGACGCTGAACCCCGATGATATCGGGAAATTCAAAACAGCTAGTCTGCGGAACCTGTCCTATTCCGCCCCCTACATGTTCGATGGTTCTGTTGCCACGTTGGACGACGTCATCAACCAGTATGCGCAAGGTGGATCCAACCATTTCAATCAAGCCGCAGCCATTCAACCATTTCAAATCACCGCTACCGAACGCGCAGATTTAAAAGCCTTCCTCAGTGCTTTGGATGACCCGCAATTTGCAGCATGGTGTGAAACCTTGGCGCCTTAACCCTTCACGTGAGTTAGGTCAAGCGATTGGCGTTTTTCAATTCATGTGCCATGGTCTCAACGGCTACTTGCGTAACATTCGTAATCTCATCCACACTTTCGTTTGAAAACACCAACGGCTTCCCGACCACCAGCGTTCCACCAAACGGCACGATCATGCTGCGCCCCTTAGGCAAATTGCGGTACAAGCCATCCAAATAGATCGGAACTACAGGAATGCCCGGGTGACGCGATGCCAAATGACCTACCCCGCGCTTAAAATCCCCCATTGAACCCGGAACTCCACGGGTTCCTTCTGGGAATAAGATGAGACTGCGTCCCGCAACAAGCATCGCGTCGAGCTGTTCAATGGGATCCTCTCCATTTTCTTTGCGACTCCTCGAAATCAATACCGCATTGACCAAATGGAGCATGCCCCAACGCTTGAAACCCGAACCGAAAAAGTCCTGAGCGGCGACCGAATGCGTCAAATGAATCCGAGCACAGGGCACCACAGTCATCAGGGCCATTGCATCGAGGTGACTGTTGTGATTGGCTACATAAATGACCGGACCATCCAAAGAAGCCTTATCCTGCCGGATGTACTTCAGGCCGATGACCAGACCAAACACCATCCGCCAAAACACCTTGTAAAGCAGCACGAACACGATCTGCTTCCCAAGAGAAGGACGCTTTCGCTTTTTGGAGGGGTTCAAATCTGTCATTGGTCAGTCAACAATGATTCATTAACTGGCACTACTAAAAAAGTAGATCAAATGAAAAAAAGGCGCTGCTGCTGCAGAAAAACCGTCCAAACGATCCAAGTATCCTCCATGACCGGGGATGGCATTACCCGAATTCTTCACGCCTACGTCCCGCTTGATGCCTGAAGCAATGGCATCTCCCATAAATCCAGCGACCGCTACGCAAAACCCAGTGAACGCCGCTTCCCACATTCCCAATGGAGTCAGAAAACGCAAACCTACTGCCAACAGCGTTGTAGACAGGACTCCTCCGATAAGTCCTTCCCAGGTTTTATTGGGACTGACGCGCGGCAAAACGGGGTGTTTTCCCAACGTTTTTCCCCACGCGAATTGCATGACATCGTTCATTCCCACTAAGAAGATGAGGTACAAAAGCAACCCCTCAGGACCGGCTGTAAATCCGGGTATTTCCGGCATCTGGAACAGCAGTGCAAGGTGACTCATGCCATAGACCCACGCAACGAGTGAATAGGGCAGCAGCGATATGGAACGAACGAGCCCTTGTGTTTCTCCCCGCGTCACCAAAACAAACGGGATGATCACAAACATGAAGACTGGAATGAACGCGAGGAAGATTTCCGTTTTGCCATAATATGCCAATGCATATTGCACAGGAACGACGGCATAACAGAGTAAAACCACATTGCGTTCTCTTTGATCTAGCTTCAACAGCGGATACATTTCACGCAACAAGGCATAGCTCAAGAATGCCAAACCGAGGTGGGTAATGACCGGGTGTACAACGGTCGAAAGAATGAAACAGACACACATGATCCACCACGACCGCGTTCGCACTTGCAGCTCTGTGGCCAATTTGGAAGGTTTGATTTTTCCAAGAATATACCATGCTGTGGAGCTAAAAACGAGGATGCACAGAATGATCAAAATTACCCATTGAACCTCAGCATTCATGCCCCACGCATCGATTAACTTGTTCATGGTTTGACTGTTTTTTTGATCCGAATCGCTGTGCTCAAAATCAGGCACAGGAATACAACACAAAGCGCAATCGGCAACCCTTCGCTCACATCCGCGCCAAAACCAAGAAACAAGCAGAGAACACCCCAAGCCAACGTACGGTCACTTTTGCCCATGGGACCATCGTATCGTCGCTCTCCATTGAGCCACCCGCCAAGAACGCCAGACAATTCATTGACCGCAGACAGCCACAGCAAAACACCCACCCATCCTGCATGCATACCAGGCAGCAGCGCTAGAGGCCACATCACTAGGGCATCACTAAACACATCACCCAATTCATTCAAAACGGCACCGCCTTTGGTTGCCATGTTATGCGATCGGGCCATCATGCCATCCAACGCATTCAAAATCATGCGCAACAGCAAAGACAACACGATGATACAATACCAGGCCGATTGCTCCTGTCCCTGAACGAACATCCAACCCATCACACCAGACAGCACCAAGGCTGACCACGTCAATCCATTTGGCGTCACCCCTACTCTGCGCAAGAAACCCACGATTGGATTCAGTAACCGCTGGAATGCCGGCTTGAGCGCATATGTACTCGGTATCTTCATTCGGGAATGGGCTGATGTTTATCGAATGGATGATCCGTCAACCGTTCGCGCGATACGCCTTCAGGAAAAACACCGTGTGCGAAAAAGTGCAAGAATGGTGCGCCTAAGATGTCCCATCGTGTGTACATCATGTCATGATCCAAAGCCACATGAAATGCGTCTGAAGCGTTGCTGTCTATTTTTTTCCAATCGAACTCGAACGGACCCAACGCCTCCGCTTCACCTTGTAGCCAGCGCATGAGGCCGGTTGCCCGGTTTTCAATGGCAAGCCCTGTGATAACAGACGGAGAGACGATGGGTGCCGGCCACACTGCTTCACTTAAGTCTTTCAATACTTTCCCTTTCATCCATGTACCCAAAACAGGAATTGCCGTCATCACAGCTTGGGGCGCCCGCTCTTGGATTGGACTCCGATCATAAATAACATATCTGAGGTTAGGAAGCGCGTACGATTCGAGATACGTATGGAGCAAGAAAGCCCCTGCGATATAACAAATTGAACGCACCTCTGCATACTCAGCGATGCCATATTCATCCATAAAATTCTCCATGGCAACCGAGCTCGACTCGAGCGACGGCCGAAGCAAAACTTCTGGAATGAAGACATCCATTCCTTGTTCCTTCCAAAATGCAAATTGCGCTTTGCATGCAGATTTATTGCCGCCAAAGCCATTCATGATGATCAAGGCTGTTTTTTCGTTGGGCGACTGTTCCAGGTCTTGATACACCCAATGATCCGCCAACGCAGGATTGAAGGCTAGTGCTAGCGCGATTCCCAATATTCCATTCCATAAAAAACCCTTCATGGAGGACAATTTACAAAATACCGCTGATGCGAGAATCTCTGGCCTTCAGGCGTGGACATCATTTGAAATAAATTAAATTTCGAAACGCTTCGGATATTCGACTGAAAACGAACTTTATTTTTTTAAATCCGATAAAGCACACCGAAAACGCCAATTTGAATCTGAATGCGAACCATCACCATATTGACCCTTTTATTGGGAGCCTTTCTCACAAGTGGATTGGCCCAAACACCCACGATTGGACTCATTCAGAACACTCCTGAATCATTTGATGGGTACACACTCGTGTCTGCAAACTCCGCTACGCAAAGTCATTTGATTGACAACTGCGGAAGGGTCGTAAACCAATGGGAGAGTGATTACAGGATGGGAGAATCTTCTTACCTCTTGGAGGATGGATCACTGCTGCGTACTGCGCGCGTCGCCGGATCGGTGTTTTTTGGAGGAGGCATCGGTGGAAGGCTGGAACGATTTTCTTGGGACGGTGTGCTCGAATGGTCCTTTGATTATGCATCGGAGGAAGCCCACCACCATCATGACATGGCAGTTTTGCCCAATGGAAATATCCTATTGATTGCGTGGGAATACCATTCCAATGAGGAGGCGCAGGCGCTCGGTCGTCTCGGGGACTCCCCTCTTTGGCCACCTCAAATTGTAGAGATTGAGCCCGTCGGCACGAATGGTGGCAACATTGTTTGGGAATGGCATGCCTGGGATCATCTCATTCAAGATGTTGATTCAAACTTACCGAACTATGGGGAGCCCGCTGATTTTCCCCACCGTTTCGACATCAATTACGAAAGCCTTGGAGGTGGAGGGCCGATGAGCCAAAACAGCGGTGATTGGTTCCATTGCAATGCCATTCATTACAATGCCACATTGGATCAAATCATGCTGAATAGCCGACGCTGGAATGAGTTTTACATCATCGATCACAGCACCACTTCGGACGAAGCTGCCAGCTCATCGGGAGGGGCCGCAGGGCAAGGAGGCGACGTATTGTATCGCTGGGGGAACCCCGAGGCATATGGTCGAGGAGAGGTCGAGGATCGTCAACTGTTCGGTCAACATGACCCCCATTGGATTCACTATGAGGAAGGCGGAGGTAGCGAATTCCCTTTATCTACCGTTCTGCTATTCAACAACGGAGCGAGTCGTCCAGGCGGGCCGCGCAGTTCAGTGGATGAATTGACATTGCCCCTGCTCGATAACGGGTCGTACTTGCTACTTGAAGGAGAAGCCTTTGGTCCTTCTGACTTTGACTGGACATACCCCGCCGTATTGGATCCCGATTTTTACAGTTCATTTATCAGCGGTGCACAGCGCTTACCCAATGGGAACACCCTTGTTTGCGAAGGGGACGATGGTAAGCTATTCGAAGTGACTGCCACAGGGGAAAAGGTTTGGGAATACATCACCGCAACCAGCCAGTTCGGCCCCAACACTCAAGGCAATGAACCTCTACAAAACGGTACATTCAGGGCCTACCGTTACGGACCCGACTACCCTGGTTTGGCCGGAAGAGAACTGACTCCCGGAGATCCGGTCGAATTGGCTCCGTACCCGTCAGATTGCACGACCACATCAGAAGGGACTGACTTATCGAATGACCCCGTGCTTCCTGCGATTTCATTCGGTCCGATTCCCTTTTCAAACCATTTTAGAATTCAGGCAACCCGTCCAACTCACATTGCCTTGTTCGATGCGATGGGACGATCATTGCTGCGCGAAAACATCCATGAAACCATGACATTCACCTGGGAACATCTTCCTGCGGGGAGTTATATTTTAAAGTGGGAAGATGCCATTGGAAACGTTGGGAGTACCGTAATTTTGAAACTATAATCATGAGACATCAAACCACCATGCGCCCTGCTTTTCTATTGCTTTCCATGTGTTTCGTATTGGTCGGTGTTTCCGGTCAAAACACCGTTGGCACCATTGCATACAATCCGGATTTGTTCACGGATGGATACACGCTCATTTATCCGCACAACCAGTCTAGAGCCATGTTGCTCAACGGGTGTGGCGAAGTCGTTCATCAATGGGAAATGGACTCCCTCAGACGGCCAGGAAACACCAGTTACTTGCAGCCCAACGGGGACATCATCATCACCTCACGTCCTGCTTCCGCAGGAGATGCTACCATTTGGGCTGGCGGAGCTGGTGAGACCATCGAGCGCCGCACGTGGGACAATGAAGTCGTCTGGAGCTTCACCACCGGTAGTGATTCTCTGCGTCTTCACCACGATATGACCGTGACTCCAACCGGAAATGTCATCGCGATTTGCTGGGAAGCCATCGACAGCTTGGAATGCATCGAAAATGGACGAAACCCGGCATTGCTGGAGGCGGGCGTGCTGTGGAGTGACAAACTCATTGAGTTGCAACCCAACGGAGATGGTGGCGCCGATGTTATTTGGGAATGGCGCGCTTGGGATCATTTGGTCCAGGATTTTGACAGCACGAAACTGAACTTTGGCGTTATCGCTGATCATCAAAATAAAATCGACGTCAACTTCGGATCCCTCAGCAGTCAACCTGCCGATTGGCTCCACATGAATTCCTTAGACTACTATCCATTTTATGATAGCGCCGGACAAATTGTAGTGAGCATTCCCACCTTCAATGAAGTGTGGACCATCTGGCACGATTGGTCATTTAGCGACGATTTAATCTGGCGCTGGGGCAATCCCATTGCCTACGACCGTGGAGACAGCACCGATCAAAAGCTCTTCTACCAACACG
The DNA here is from genome assembly GCA_913041135.1 of uncultured Flavobacteriales bacterium. Lineage (GTDB taxonomy): Bacteria > Bacteroidota > Bacteroidia > Flavobacteriales_D > Sanyastnellaceae > UA16. The sequence continues at coordinate 1,919 of CAJWIF010000096.1, read as the reverse complement.
ACATCCATTGGGGCAACGGCCCGTCTGTATCACCTGGAAATCCCGATTTCGTCAAGTTTTTCGTCTTCAACAATCGCGTACCCGACAGTCTTGGCACGCACAGTGAAGTGGCCATCATCAACCCCATATTTGACGAATACGAAGGAGGGTACGAATTTGACGAAGCGACTGGCCGTTGGGGACCTGAATCATTTGAATGGACCTATACACAGCCCGGATTGAACAGCAGTGGATTGAGTTCCTTTCAGCGTCTGGGCAATGGAAATAACCTGATTTGTAGCGGTCGTACTGGAGAGATTTTTGAGCTGACCGAAGACGCGGAGTTGGCTTGGCAATACCGTACGCCTCTATTGGGCGGGGCTCCCGTAGAGCAAGGTGTCGAATTGAGCATGAACCAGAATCTCACCTTCCGAGCGGAACGCTATCCTGCCAACTTCGCTGCTTTCGAAGACCACGATTTATCCTCCGGTACGGTCATTGAAGTTAATCCTGTCCCGCTCGAAATCTGCGTTCCCAATGTGGGACTCGGAAAGGAGGTGGACTTGGAGTTTTCACTTCACCCAAACCCTACCAATGGTCCGGTGATTTTGCAGTTAGAGAAATGGGAAGGTGTCGATGTGCGCTTGTTTGACTTCAGCGGGCGCCAAGTTTTTGCTCGTCAAATTTTAGGCCAATACACCCCGTTTGACCTTTCCAATTTAGCCAAGGGCACTTACTTTCTGAAGGTTCAATCCGCGCAAGGGCAAGGAGTTCAACGCATTGTCGTATTGCGATAACGCAATGATCAGGAGTCCATTGATTGGCGACCAACTCTGTGGTTCACGGCTTCATTGCGGTGAACGACACATCGCAATCAAACCAGGTCAATCAGGACTATTATGGACTCAATAAACGCGCAATAGCGCCTTTACAGATTAACTTCACTGCGCGTTGTTTCAGGTTTACAATAAAACCGCTACTTTTGCGCCCGATTGGCCCCGTAGTTCAACTGGATAGAATATCAGATTTCGGCTCTGATGGTTGGAGGTTCGAACCCTCCCGGGGTCACAAAGAAGCTTGTAAATCATTGATTTGCAGGCTTTTTTGTTTAATCAAAAAATCCATATATATATCCCGACTAAGTTGAGTATATAAACGTTTAATTTCGTAATTTCATTGTCCAATATTTTATAATGAAATTTGCAATAACCTTAGTAGCTCTCGTGGTCGGATTGAACGCTGGAGCACAGATAATAGATACCACACTTACTGGAAATGTGATAAACATAAATTTGAATCTCTCAAGTTTAGCATCCACGATACACACGATGCAAGCTGAGATTTTAACGCTTCAAGCATTAAACGAAACCATAAGTGATTTAGAAGCAAAAGTTGAAGCGCTCGAGGCAGCTGAGAACTCAAGCTCGTCGTTTGATGGAACATATGGAAGTTTAACAGGGACACCGGCATTGTTTGACGGCAATTACTCAAGTTTAACGGGGGCACCTTCGTTATCTGACGTTGCTACAACAGGCTCATACAGCGACTTGACAGATCAGTTGACACGAGAGGACGTCATCAAGATGGCATATAACTTCGATGTCCATGTGGTGGATAATCCATTCGCAGCTCCCACAGGCCTTCAGCTCTCTGGTGCCGACCTCGGAGAAGCTGCATTTCGCGGAGCTACATTCAGGCATACCGACTTCAGTGGCGCGTATCTCAAGGACGCTGATTTTACTGACACCCAATTTATATCTACCTCTTTCGAGAACGCCAACTTAACGAACGCCAACTTCACAGGCGCTGTGCTTAACAATGGGGACGCAGCTCTACCATCGAGTGGCGCTAACTTCAAAAATGCTAACCTCACAGGTGTGATTTGGCCAGCGAGCGGTTTGGGGGGCAGTAGTTTTTTGGACATGGACCTCTCAGGCATT
>CAJWIF010000095.1 GCA_913041135.1 uncultured Flavobacteriales bacterium | reverse complement strand
CTTCTCAATGGAATGAAGCGTCGCGCTGACATCGTTTGCCACGACCCCAATGGAACGCCACTGGTCATGATTGAATGCAAAAGGCCCGCCATTAAACTCAATCAAGCGGCGCTCGATCAGGTATTGCGCTACAATATCAGCCTACAAATTCCCTGTTTGATTGTTTCGAATGGAATGAAGCATCATGCCTACGGTTGGAAAAATGATCAGCTTGAACCATTGGATCACGTCCCTCCCTATTCCGCTTTCTAAAGTGATTTATTTCGAAGTGAACTCGGTCAAATAGCGCTGCACGAGGCCGGTTGACCTATTTTCGCATGCAAATACCGATTGTAACACCGTCTATATGGTCATTCAGGAAATTATCGCCATCGCCGGCAAGCCCGGCCTTTATCGCATTCTCATTACGAATCGCGCCAATTTGGTTGTCGAATCAATGCTGGACAAAAAACGTGTCAGCATACCGGGAACAAGCCGAATTAGCAGCTTAGCTGACATCACCATGTACACCACAGGTGAAGATGCTTTGTTGATGGACATCTTGAATCTTATGTCCGAAAAAGCGGCAAAAAGCGAATTGCCTGCGGTAAAAAGCGACCCACAAGCTGTTCGAGAATTCATCGATGCCATTGTTCCCAACTTGGATCATGAGCGTGTCTACAACTCAGACTTGAAGAAATTGGTTCAGTGGTTTTCCACTCTGCGACAAAATGATGCCTTCCCTTTGACCAGTGAAGTAGCGAAAGACGAAGCTGCTGAGGAAGTTGCTGAGGAAGCCACTGAAGAAGGACAAGACAAGAAGTCAGCGGCGAAAAAGCCGGCAGCGAAAAAGCCGGCAGCGAAAAAAGCTGTAGCCAAGAAGCCCGCAACAAAGAAAACAGCCATCAAGGGAAAAGCTGAGCCTAAAGGAAAGCCTTCTCAAAAGAAAGCCCTGGTCCAAAAGTCTACGGCCAAGGCCGGAAAATCGAAGTAATATCGTCCCAACCATGAAAAATGTTACCGTCATTGGCGCAGGAACCATGGGAAATGGTATTGCGCATGTGTTTGCGCAATCGGGATTTAATGTTACGCTCGTAGACGTTCAAGAGACGGCCTTGGAAAAGGCCATTGCGACCATCGGTCGCAATTTGGATCGCTTAATCAAGAAAGAAAAAATTTCCGAAGACGATAAAGCAGCAACGCTGCAGCGCATCGCCTCTTCTACCGACATTGCAGAAGGTGCTGCCAACGCGGACCTAGTTGTTGAGGCGGCTACAGAACGCCTCGACTTAAAGCTCTCCATTTTCAAAGCGATGGATGCCGCAGCTCCAAGTCACTGCATCCTTGCTACCAACACCAGTTCCATTTCCATTACGGAGATAGCAGCAGCAACAGCGCGTCCCGAGCAGGTCATCGGAATGCACTTCATGAATCCGGTTCCGGTCATGAAACTCATCGAAGTGATCCGCGGATATGCCACATCAGACGCTACGTGTGCGTCCATTATGGAGCTGAGTAAATCACTTGGCAAAGCTCCTGTTGAGGTCAATGACTACCCCGGGTTTGTTGCGAATCGTATTTTGATGCCCATGATCAACGAAGCCGTCATCACCTTGCAAGAAGGGGTTGCTACTGTTGATGCCATCGACACCGTCATGAAGCTGGGCATGGCACACCCGATGGGACCGTTGCAGTTGGCCGACTTCATTGGCCTGGATGTTTGCTTGAGCATTCTGCGTGTTTTGCACGAAGGACTTGGCCAGCCCAAGTATGCCCCGTGCCCTTTGTTAGTCAACATGGTCAATGCAGGCCACCTAGGTGTAAAATCAGGACAAGGTTTTTACGTGCACACGCGCGGTTCTAAAGAACTCGTGGTAGCTCCCTTTTTTAAGTGAACCCTGCTGAAACCTACTGATATTCAACCGATATTGGCACATGAAGTCTTGGCGGAACACGTTGCATGAAGTTATTTTTGAAGCGGATACCCCATCGGGCAAATCCTTTGATATCGTCCTTCTTTGGCTGATCGTATTGAGCGTTTTGACGGTACTCCTTGAGTCCGTACCCGAATTTCAAGAACAATATCGCGTCCAATTTGCCATTGCAGAATGGATATTCACAGGTCTTTTTACCATTGAGTATCTGCTCCGTCTCATTGCGGTTCGCAAACCACTGCAATATGCCACGAGTTTTTTCGGAGTTGTAGACGTTCTCGCCGTACTACCAACGTTCATTGGTATTCTCATACCCGGTTCGGCAAGTCTTCGTGTGGTGCGAATATTGCGATTATTGCGGATGTTTCGGGTCCTCAAACTGGTGGGGTTTCTTGAGGAAGCTCGGTTACTTCAGACCGCTTTGCGGGCAACGAAAAAACGCATCCTCGTCTTCTTAAGTGTCGTGCTGGCATTGGTAACCATCATTGGAACGTTGATGTACCTCATCGAAGACGGACAATCCGGATTCACGAGCATTCCTACCAGTATTTATTGGGCCATTGTCACCGTCACCACGGTTGGTTATGGAGACATTGCTCCCTCCACGGTGCTTGGACAAATATTAGCTTCTGTTATGATGATCATCGGATACGCCATCATTGCCGTTCCAACTGGAATTCTCGGCATGGCCATGGTCAAGCGCTCCGGAACGTCGCCGCAGAAATCAGATGATGTTTCCACGCAGGCGTGCCCAAGTTGTGGACGCGACGGACACGATTCCAATGCTGAATTCTGCAAGTATTGCGGACAATCCCTCTGAAACTCACGTGGATCGAGATTTACGCCATTGATTTCTATCGCTGATTTCCTAAATTGGCCTCGATGTAGAGAATGCATGCACAAAACTGCATGACATTCCGAACCAAGATTCACACTTATGCAACAGCCTACACGCCTTTTCGATTTTCCGCGCTACCAGCTCGCGAACAACCCTCTCGATCTTATGATGACCATGCCCAATGGAGGCAATCGCATCACCTATTCGACCGCTACGTTTGTGGAGGCCGTTGACCGTGTTGGTAGAGGACTCATCGCCATGGATCTACAAGCGGGAGATAAAGTGGCTCTTATTTCTCACAACAACCGCTGTGAGTGGAACATTATGGACCATGCGATCATGTCCGCGGGAGGGATCAACGTCCCGATTTATCCTACCATGACAGAAGCGGATTATGAGTTCATTTTGAACCACAGTGAATCCAAATTTTGCGCGGTAAGCAACCAAGATTTGTACGACAAGGTGATGGCCGTCAAAGACCGTGTTCCTTCGTTGAAAGCTGTTTTTGTTTTCGAGCATGCTGCGAACGGAACACATTGGTCTGCCATTGCAGAAGCCGGAAGCGAAGCGCAACAGGAGGAATACGAAAATCGGATGAATGCTGTAAAGCCTGATGATCTGGCGACCATCATTTACACTTCAGGAACCACAGGAACACCAAAAGGTGTGATGCTCAGTCATAGCAACATTGTGCTCAACATCTTGCGCAGCGTCCCTAGAATTCCAGCCGTACTGAAGGAAGAACAATATCGGACACTCAGCTTTCTGCCGGTCTGTCACATCTTTGAAAGGATGCTGCATTATTTGTACATGTATATCGGTGCCAATATCTATTTCGCGGAAAGTTTGGAGACGATTAAAGAAGACTTGGGACATTCCCAGCCAACAGTTTTCACAGCGGTTCCAAGGCTTCTTGAGAAGTTTTATGATGGAATCGTCAACAAAGGACGGGCCGCTGGCGGCGTGAAGGCAGCGATATTCAATTGGGCGCTCAAACTGGCTCTCCGTTGGGAGCCGGACGGACAAAATGGAGCCTGGTACGAATGGCAGCTGGGGCTTGCGCGAAAGTTGGTGTTCAGCAAAGTCAAAACAGCCCTTGGTTTAGATAATATCCGGGCGGTAGCTTGTGGATCTGCTGCTCTCGCTCCGCGCTTGGCTCGATTTTTTAACGCCGCAGGCATTCCTGTTTATGAAGGATACGGCCTCACAGAAACTTCACCCGTTGTCACCGTCAATTCGGATGTTTCACCGGGCATGATGCGTGTAGGTTACGTCGGCAAGCTCATTGATGGCGTAGAAGTCAAATTTGGTGACGACGGTGAAATCCTCGTCAAAGGCCACAACATCATGATGGGCTATTACAAGGACGAGGCGAAAACAACCGAAGTCATGTCAGGGGATTGGTTCCATACCGGTGACATTGGAAAATTCGATGATGGCTTCTTGAAAATCACGGATCGGAAAAAGGAAATGTTCAAGACATCAGGAGGTAAGTATGTGGCTCCGCAACTGTTGGAGAATGCCATCAAAGCCTCCTTGTTCATTGAGCAGGTCATGGTTGTAGGTGAAAGCCAGAAATTTCCAGGAGCACTCGTTGTTCCTGATGCCGTCGCCGTTGAAGAATGGTGCAAACGAAAGAATCATCCATACCCCGGTTTCGAAAACATTGGGAAAGATGAGCGTATCGCGCAACGTATGATGGAAGATGTTGAGAAGTTGACGGCATCATTTGCCCAATGGGAACGCATCAAGAAAATTCAAATTCTTCCACAGCCATTCACCATTGAAAATGGAGAATTGACTCCGACGATGAAATTGAAGCGAAAGCCTATTCGTGAGCAATACCAGCCGCTCATCGACTCGATGTACACCTGATTGACTCCATGGTAGAAAGTATCATCAACCTCGACTACACGCTGTTTCGCCTGTTCAACACACCCTGGCCTGGAGGCGACGAGATTATGTGGGCGGTATCCGGCAATTTTTGGTGGCTTCCTCTCTATGCCCTCTTGATCTGGGAAATGTGGAAACGCTCTGAGAAAAAGCGAGGTAGACTGGCGTTGATGTTGGCAATGATTGGACTTTGCGTCGCTGGAACGGACATCATTTCCAGCAGACTCATCAAACCTTCAATACAACGGTTTCGGCCTTCCCACTCCATTGAATTGCGTGATCAAGTGCACGTAATCACACCCAGCGGTTGGGAACATCCTTACCGCGGAGGACGCTACGGCTTTGTCAGCTCTCACGCTGCCAACTATGCAGGGGTCGCTGTTTTAGTGGGTCTGTTTTTGGGCGGTTCATGGCTCTGGGGACTTTTGGCTTGGAGCTTAGTGATTGGATATAGCCGCGTATACCTCGGCGTTCATTTTCCTCTTGACATCGCCGGCGGCATGATTTTAGGCGCTTTTTGGGGATACGTGCATTGGCGTGTTTTTAAAAAAATCACTTCGGTTACCGCTGAGCCATGAATGCAATCGCTGTGTTCATCGGAGGGGGACTTGGGAGTGTATTGCGCTACCAATTCGGACTCCACGTGTTGAAATTGGGATGGATGACCCCCTGGGGGACGCTCCTCGCCAATACCCTAGCAACGGCAATTCTTTTGGGTATCTTGTCCCATCAGTCCACATTGGATCCATCGACAAAGTGGGGAGGCGCATTCATGCTTCTTCTGACCACAGGATTTTGCGGTGGCTTTTCCACCTTTTCAGCATTCAGTGCTGATACCTTACAATTGGCCCAAACCCATGGGTTTACTTGGGCAGCAGGCAATGTTGCATGCAACCTCATTCTCTGTCTAGCGGCAGGTTGGTGGTCTTGGTCTGCTTTTCAAGCCTCTTGACGCACAACCGGCAGGCCTGAGGGCTTAATTTCGTCTTTCATCACTCGTGAACCGATCCCATTATGAATTTTCGTTTGATTCTTCTTCTTGTCAGCCTCTCACTTGTAGCTCCTAGCTGGAGTCAGATTAACTCGAGTGGCAGCATCTCCCAACCAACAGTGAATCAATCCACTTTCAATAAGGAGGCCGCCAAAGAAAAAGAGAACGCGGCGAAAGTCGCTCCAAAAACCAAAGAAAAAAGCCCAGACACCAAGCGAAAAGCGTCGCCGAAGAAGGGAAAAGTAATTCAAGCCGAGCAACCCCTTTCAGAGGAAAACATGCTAGACTTTAGCGAACGGCCTCCTTTGGTTCTTGGCATCACCATTGACCAAATGCGGATGGATTACCTCTACCGGTATTGGGATCACTTCGGCATGGATGGCTTCAAGCGCATTATGCAGAACGGCATGATCTGTGCAGACCATCATTTTGGATATGCACCGACCTATACGGGCCCCGGACACGCCTCCATCTATACGGGCACAACACCGCGCTTTCATGGGGTCATCAGTAATTACTGGTATAATCGAAAATCAGCAGAGACCGTCTATTGTGCTGCTGACCCTTCGGTTCAAACCGTTGGACTGGATGACAACTCCATCAAAGCGGGCCAGATGTCCCCACATCGCATGCACGCCAGCACGCTCGGCGATGAATTGAAACTATCCACAGATCTCAAAGCCAAGGTTTACGGCATCAGTCTCAAGGATCGCGGGGCCATCTTACCGGCAGGTCATTTGGCGGACGGAGCCTTTTGGTTTTACGGAAAGGACCAAGGCAAATTCATCACCAGCACGTACTACATGGATGAGTTGCCACAGTGGTTGGAGTCTTGGAACGGAAAAAACATGGCCCGTCGTTATTTGAAGTCCAACTGGTTGCTTTCACTGCCTGAAAAAGAATACAGCCAAGCTTGGCCCGATAACAACCCCTACGAATCCAATTTCAAAGGCGGAATACGGCCAACTTTCCCTTACGATTTAGAAGCATTGCAAGCTGAAAATGGTGGTTTTGACATCCTTAAAGGGACTCCCCATGGCAACACCATCCTGGTCGACTTGGCCATTCGCCTGATTCAACATGAAGAACTGGGGCAAGATGACATTACCGACTTGCTCGCATTGAGCTTTTCCGCTACGGATTATGTCGGCCATCAATTTGGTGCCCATGCGTGGGAAACTCAAGACATCTACGTTCGTTTGGATCTTCAATTGGCTCGCCTTTTCAAAACACTAGACGATCTCGTGGGCGACGACCGGTGGCTGTGTTGGGTGACCGCAGACCATGGTGGAGCAACCGTGCCATCGCTGGCTGCAGCAGAAGGCATGCCCGTCGATTACTGGAAACCCGGCAACATGATTGACAACGTGGAGCTCGCACTTGCGAATCGCTTTGGAGAGGGCCAATGGATGCTCCGTTATGACAACAATCAATTCATTTTAAACCGTCCATTGATTCGCGAAAAAGAACTCGATTTGGCAGCAATGCAAACGTTTGTTCAAGGAGTTTGTCTCGAAACTCCAGGTGTATTGATGGCTCCAACGGCACGTGACATTGCCCATTCGGGTAGCTCTTCTGACGACATTATGGAACGCCTGCGCATGGGCTACCACAGCGCTTTTTCAGGGGATGTTCTTGTCGTGCCTGAACCGGGGTGGATAAAATACGGCCCGAGCGGAACGGATCACGGTTCTCCTTTCCCCTATGACACTCACGTACCGTGTGTGTTTTATGGCTGGCATGTTCCCAAGGGAATCACGTATGAACGGACGCACATCCGGGACATTGCTCCAACAGTCGCAGGCATGATCCACACTCCGCTTCCAAATGCCAGCACAGGACGCCCCATTCAAGCTGTGTTGCGTCATGACTGAGCCACGTGTTCTCATCACGTTGCAACGTGACCCCAGCGAAGCTCCGATTCTGCATGCTGAAGCCGTATTTCCTATGGCAGGCCCTTTTGAATTGCAGTTGCCGACTTGGAGACCTGGTCGCTATGAATTGGGGCAATTTGCTCAATTTATATTGCGGATGGAGGGTATGACTTCTGATGGAAGTTGGAAGTCACTTACAAAGTCTGATTTGCACCGTTGGATCATGGAGCCCGGTATGAGCCGCGTTCGCTGGAGTTTCCAAGCGGACATTCTCAATGCCGGATCCACTTGCATTGAACCAGGACTGCTGTATGTCAATCCCGTGAATTGCATCCTCTACCAGCCTGATCATATGGATTGGGGGTATGACATTACACTGTTAGACATCCCACAGCAGTGGACATTTGCGACCGCTTTGCCTCGAACCAACATGACCTTGCACGCTCAAAATGCTCAACAGGTGATGGATTCTCCTTTCATGGTTGCCGAATCGCTTTGGCATGCGACCTATGAGGCTGGAGGAGTCGATTTCCACATTTGGGCATATGGTCAAAACACGCCCAACAAGGAGCAATTCATTGCAGATCACCAACGGTTTTCAGAAAGTCAAATCGCTCATTTTAAGTCGTTTCCAACCAAGTTTTATCATTTCATCTATCTTTTTCCTGAACGAGAAACACGCCATGGGGTGGAGCATGAAGACAGCACGGTGATCACCTTAGGCCCCTCTTCTAAATGCCTCACTCAATCGGGGTATGACGAATTGATCGGCATCGCTTCTCATGAACTGTACCATGCATGGAACGTGAAACGCATTCGTCCCATTGCATGGATGCCCTATGACTTCAGTAAAGCGTGTC
>CAJWIF010000094.1 GCA_913041135.1 uncultured Flavobacteriales bacterium | reverse complement strand
ATTTTCGCGCCATTCTTGGCCGCTCTCTCGACATAAGTCTTCGCGTTTCTCAGTGGGTCAATTATCATTGCAAACCCTTCGGATTCAATGTAATAAGCCCCATGTGCTAAACAGCCAGTATAGATCTGTTCGATCACCATTGTGCTTTCCTTTAATTCGATTCCGTTAGCAATATGACGACTCCCATCAGCAAAATGAACCACCCGAAAATTAGCTTCAAAGTGGCGCCCTTAACGCGACTTCTCATCAAGGTTCCCACGTGCGTTCCCGCCACAGTGAGTGCCATGAATGGTAAAATTAACATCCAGTCGACTTCGGCCCCATTTCCCAAAGAGCCAAAAAACCCTACGAGGGATTTGATGGAAATGATCATCAGCGATGTTCCTACGGCGATTTCCATGGACATGCCCAACAAAACGACGAGTACAGGAACAATTAAAAAACCGCCTCCGGCGCCTACGAATCCTGTAATGGCGCCAACGACAAGTCCTTCAGCCGCGATGATCCACCAAAGGCCGTTTCCGAAAGATTTTGGCTTCAAAGCGGTTTTTCGTTTCAGCATGGAATAGGCAGCCGCAATCATCAGGAAAGCGAATGTGCCCATGATGAGCGCGTCTTTGCTCATTTGGTATTGCCCAATGGCCCATGTTTCAGGAATGGCCGGCATTCCCCAACGTTGCACGGTATAAACAGTGAGCATGGAGGGTACGGCAAATAAGCCTCCTGTTTTCCAATCGACTTGGTTTCTTTTCAGAGAACCAAAGGTCCCCATGAGCGCCCCGCATCCCACAATAAACAAGCTGTACGCTGTGGCTTCCGCAGGAAGGATGTGAAACAGGTAGACCAAAACAGGCATAATCAGAACAGATCCACCGCCACCCAACAAGCCTAAGATGGCTCCAATGATCAGTCCCATTCCATATCCAGCAATTTCAACCCATTCCATGAGTGCGCTTTGAACGTAAAAGAGAGGGAGAAGCATTGGGACGATTCACGGCTTCTATTTGCCTTGAGCGAGTCCAATTTCTCTGAGGCGCTGCTCGAGGTATTCACCCGCCGTGATGGGCCCTTCTTTCGGGGTTTCTCCGGATACTAAAAGATGAGGCATCGCGTCTAGCTTCATATCGGGGCGTGGATGGCAGAAAAACGGCATGGAAAAACGCGGGTTAGACCATTCCGACTGGGGTGGATTGACCACGCGATGTGTTGTGCTTTTCAACCGGTGATTTGTCAACCGTTGTAACATATCTCCAACATTGACCACGATGTGTTCCGGTAATGCGGTGACCGGAGTCCACGTCTGATCGTGTCGAAGGACTTCAAGTCCAGCCGCAGATGCTCCGACAAGCAATGTGATGAGGTTGATGTCTTCGTGCTGACCCGCGCGCACGGCCGATGAAGGTGCGCTCAAGATAGGTGGGTAGTGGATGGCTCGTAGAATCGAATTTCCGCCAGCGACCCAGTTGTGAAAATAATCTTCTTCAACACCCAAATGAATGGCAATGGCTCTTAAGACAGTCTGCCCCAATGTTTCTAAAGCACGAAAAGCATCGACTGCGGTACTTTGAAAAGCAGGAAGTTCTGCGACACGTTGATTCGAAGGGAAATGCACCGGGTCTCCGTTTGCAGGAGGGTCAGGTTGTCCTACTTGCCAAAACTCCTTGAGATCGGCCGCATCGCTTCCCTTCGCATGCTCAACTCCCATCGAGACGAAGCCTCGTTGGTTGTTCGTTTCAGGGCGCGCATGCTGTCGTTTAATGGCTTGAGGAAGTTCAAAAAACGCACGCGACTCTGCATAGAGCGAGTCGATCAGCGACTCGGAAATGCCATGTCCGTGAATGGCCACGAAGCCAATGGTTTCATAGGCATGGCCAAGCTGTTCAACGAATTGTTTTCGATCGGATTCTGATCCGGATTCAAATGATCGAATGTCCAAAGTTGGAATTCCGGCCAACATGTTGATGGTGTCGTTTTTCATAGCTGAAGCGCGTTTTCAATGCTTGGAGGAATGTACGAATGATTCGACAAGTTTTTGAGAATGGATGTCCCAAGAGGCATGATTTTCAATCCACTTCCTACTGGATAAGCCCAATTCTTGAAGCTTGGTTTTATCGCGGAGCAAGGCGTCGATTGCCGCTGCAGTATCCTCCACCGTGTCAGCGAGTATCAGAGGGGGAAGCGCTGCACTGTTTCCGTGTTCAGAACGGAACCCTGACATCACATGCGAAGTTGTAATACAAGGAATGCCACAGGCCATCGCTTCTAGAATTTTGTTTTGCTGGCCCGTACCAATCCGCAACGGGGCTACAAAAAGATCCGCTTGATGATAGGCCCACCGCATATCGGGAATCCAGCCAGTCACGACAATGCGTTCATTGGCCAACTGTTTTACGCGTTGCGCTGGGGCAGTGCCCGCAATGAGAAGCCGAAGTTGACTTGTCGTGGTCAGGGGAAGTACATCCGAAGCCAACCTGCATGCTGCATCAACATTGGGGGGATAACTCATGTTGCCCGTGAAAACGACGGTGTCAAAAGATGACTTAGGTGATTTCTCTTCTTCCACCTGCGTGCCATAATAGTCTTTATCGACCCCATTAGGAACGACATGGATGGAACTTCGATCAGGATGGGAAATCAACTTGCGATCGGCAACGCTAATGATCGTGTGGGAATCAAAGTAATCGAAAGTGGATGCTTCATAGCGTGCCAAACGAGACGCTTCAATTTGATAGATCCAACGAGAGGGCAAACGCTTTAAAAGAGATCGCCTCATCATACCAGCACTCAAAGCATCCATGTAATCCAAAACGCGTGGATACTCATGTTGGTTTTTGATGTATTCAGCCATGCGAATCAGCTGACAATACACAACGTCCGGTTGCAGGCGATCCAAAAGACTGGAAATACGATTTGCTGCGCTCCGCTGATAGAACCAATGGACCTGAAAGGGACGACTGCTCAAAGGCGACCACGCCATTCTCAAAAGGCGCGCTGTCCAGCGCATCTTGTACCAATGCAGTTCGTGGGTGACTTCACCAAGGGCTGCGATGGCCTCTTGGGAAGGTTTGGTTCCGACCAAACAAAACAAATGGACTTCATGCTCAGCATGCAAAGAACGAAGTTGATGGTAAGCACGAAGCTTGTCTCCTTTGTCCAAAGGCCATGGAAGCCTTGATGTGAGCAACAACAGTTTCAAACCTGAAAGACTTCTTGAAAGTTGGATACCATGGATGCAATCAACCGGTTGTTCTCAAAGTGTTCTTGTGCCCACTTACGTCCTTCAGAACCCATCTTTCGCGCTGTATCAGGATTCTCTAACAAGTCGACAACACACGCTGCGAATTTTTCAGGTGTAGCAGCAATCATAACGTGTTTTCCGTCTTCTGCTGGAATGCCCTCGACTCCAATGGGTGTGGTTACGATTGGTCTTCCTGCAGCGAGAGCTTCAATGGCTTTGATGCGCATACCGCTCCCGCTCAACAATGGGATTACCATTATTCCGCTATCCGTCATCATGTCCCAGGCGCTTTCAATCTCACCCAAAACGCGAATGCCCATGTTTTCGGCGAATGCCCAAGAAGACATGAAATTTCGGCCTGCAAGTCTCAGCTCTGCATTGGGAATACGTTGACGTACCAAAGGCCACACCCGGTTTACAAACCAACGAACACCTTGTTGGTTTGGGCGCCAATCCATAGCTCCGAGGTGAAACACATGGTTGGCCGGTCCAGATGTGTCCTCGGGCCATTCATCTTCATCCAAGCCAAAGGGGACAAGCTGCATCGGCAATGCACAACCGAGCTCACGAAAGTGCACAAGATCCTCTGTTGATATTCCGGCGATTCCATCGAAATCATCTAAAACGGAGACTTCGTATTTCTCTAGTTTTTCAGCAAGCCAATTCAGATACATTTTACGCGTAAACTGTGGCGTTTCCTCCGCCAAATGGTGCCAAATCCGGTGTTCGACATTGTGGGCGCGAAGGATGGTTAATCCATCGCTATAGCGACCAACCGTCTTGAGGTAGGGCGCTGTGAAAAGCGATTCAAAGAGAATCAAGTCAAAAACAGACGTTCTCAAGATTTGGGTGAGGGCTCTTTCCATATCTGCAGAATGAAATCTACTTATGTTGTAGCTGTCTCCTGTAACAATACTCGCAAATGCATCCACCTTATTGAGGCTGGTATCAATGAAGACAGCTTCAGCATTGGTTGTCGTTAGCCACCTGGGGTCAATCAATTCCGGCTGCCACGGATGCTTTTGCGTACAAGCGGTTAATACTTTAACCGTATGTCCTGCTTGTAAAAGTCCGCGAGTCATGGCATCCATAGCACGGCACCCACCATCTAAACTGGGGAGCGGAGGCTTGTGACAAATTTGTAGGATGCGCATATCAGGGTTTGAGGGCAAAATTAGTTGTCTTGTGCTTTTCTTGAACGCCTAAAGCTCGGAATCGACCAAGCGAATACATGGGCATCTCGCACTGCTCTGCGCGTCAGATAAATAGCTGCTGGCAGCAAAATGGCCGTACTCATCCACATGCCTACTGGGGGTGAAAGCTTACCGGCTCGAATCATCTGTTCTCCTACAATGGAAAGTATGTAGTATCCAAGGAATATGAGGATAGCCAGAACGGTAGGCATCCCCAGGCCTCCTTTTCGTATGATGGCTCCTAAGGGAGCTCCGATGAAGAAGAGGAGGATACAGCTGGTTGCTAGAAAAAACTTTCGATGCCATTCGATGGCATGCCGATCCTTGAGCTTGCTTTTGGTTTCGGCATCATCAATGGCATTGGCAATCCCTTGACGGGTGTTGCGGCAAAGACTTCTTGCGCCATCGAAAGTCATCCTGCGTTGTGTGGGGCTTAACCGGTCCAAAATGGACCCTGTAGCGACCACTGCTCCTGCAGTTGTTAGGGTGTCTCTCAATAACGTGTTTTGGCGCTCTCCATAAAGGGCCACATCACGGTACCGATTTGCCCTCAATGATTCCAGAGAATCCATGGCCGCTGTGAGTTGGTGAATGGTCATCATTTCATGGGCCCTCTTAAACAAGCCTTCATCCACTTTGCTGAAATCCAACGAAGCGAGATCGATTTCAAACGTTTGGCTTCCAAATTCAGTCACAATGTGCGGATGCAGTCGCTCTTTTCTCCTTGCGGATTGCTCCAAATCCTCTTCATAGCTGACTCCATTGATCATGGTCAATACAAGTCGCTCTCCCACCTGGTCCATACGACCCGATTCTGAGCGCATCACACGGCTTACACCGGTCGTTCCTTCCCTATGATCATGAATGAGCAAATCATGCAAGGTTCCGTCCTCATCCTTTTCGTCGACTCGAATCGCAAACCCTTCAATCCCGTTGTAGAAAACGCCTTCCTGTAGATTCAGTGCGGGGCGTTTCTTGGTCACCGAAAAGAGCAAAGCACGAAATTTCAAATTGGCGACGGGCCAGGCGGCATTTGAAAACCAAAAGGCTCCCATCGAGACAATGAGCATGGTGGCAATAAGAGGTCGTAAAATGCGAGTCAACGACATGCCTGCAGACTTCAATGCCGTCAACTCGTTTTTCTCAGCCAAGGATCCGAGCGCCATGATGGAGGCGACAAGAATCCCCAATGGCAGCGCGAGATTGACGAGGCGAGCCGAGGCATACATCATCAGCTCTGCGATGACCAAAGGGGAAAGACCTTTGCCAATCAGGTCGTCCGCATAGACCCAAAGAAACTGCATGTCCAAAATGAACAGCGCAACAGGCATGGTCACAGCAAATGGCGCCAAAAAGGATCGAAGTAAGAGCAGAGCTATCCGTCGCACGGTTCAAAGATAGGGAGGGAGGCTATGGAGAAGACTTTGATTAACTTGCCGGCTCAGCAATTCACTTGACTCATGCGAAATTACTTTTTGACGGCTTGCGCAGCCGCTCTCTTCATCACCGGATGTGGAGCCCCTGAAGGATCGGAAACCACTACTGCAGACGATTGGGCTGTGGCCCAAGAAACGCCCAGTGGAGCGAGCGAGCCTGATGCCGACGGCTTTGTTTGGCAAACCGAACAATTTGCGGATTTGAAGTTGATTCGATACCAAGTTCCAGGGTTTGATCAATTAGATGAACGCCAGCAGGCGCTCGTGTATTGCCTCAATCAAGCTGGATTGAGTGGAAGGGACATCATGTATGATCAAAACAATCGTTACAATCTGCGTGTGCGGCATTTATTGGAATCCATTTATACCGGTTTCGAAGGAGATCGAACGACCAACGGTTGGGTGCGTTTCGAAACGTATTTAAAGCGGATTTGGTTCTCGAATGGAATCCACCACCATTATTCCAACACCAAGATTCAACCTGATTTTTCTGAAGGTTACTTTGATGAATTGCTCGCAGCGACAAATCAAACGGTAACGGATGAGGTGCGCGCGGTCATTTTTAATCCTGAAGTTGAAGCTAAAAAAGTGGAACAGGACGGAACCAAAGGATTGGTTGAAAATTCAGCGGTAAACTTTTACGGTCCAGATGTCACAACGGATGAAGCCGTTGCCTTTTATGAAAGCTTGGTCGATGGATCGACACGAACGCCGGTAGAGTACAGTTTGAATTCCCGGCTTGTGCGCAATGCAGGGGGAGAAATTGAAGAGCAGACGTATAAGATCGGAGGACTATACTCTGAGGCCATTGAGCAAATCGTTTTTTGGTTGAATCAGGCAGCGCTCTATGCTGAAAATGACAAGCAGGCTGCAGCTTTGAGAAATTTGATTGCATACTATGAGACGGGTGATTTGGTGAAATGGCAGCTCTACAATATCAACTGGGTGCAGGATACTGAAGGGGATGTGGATTACATCAATGGTTTCATCGAAGTCTACAATGATCCTTTGGGTTACACGGGAAGTTATGAGACAGTGGTTCAAATCAAGGATTTTGACGCCAGTGAGCGCATGAAAGTATTGATGGACAACGCCCAATGGTTTGAAGACAACATGCCCTTCCTTCCAGAACATAAAAAGGACGAGGTCGTGGGCATTACTTACAACGTGGTGAACGTGGCCGGGGAGGCTGGTGATGCGTCACCGAGTACGCCGATCGGTGTGAATCTTCCAAATTCCAATTGGATTCGCGTCATCCACGGATCGAAGTCAGTGAGTTTGGGAAACATTGTCCAAGCGTATGATCAAGCCGGTGGCGGCGGGATGTTGAGTGAATTTGCCCATGATGAGCAGGAGGTAGCCATGGCTGAAAAGCACAGTTCGCTTGCGGGAAAGCTTCACACTGCGATGCATGAAGTCATTGGACATGCCTCTGGAAAGTTGGAAGAAGGAATTGGAGAGCCCAAGCAAACGATCAAGGAATACAGTTCAACTCTGGAAGAAGGACGGGCCGATTTGGTGGCGTTATACTTTATGCTCGATGAGAAAATGGTGGAGTTGGGACTTATGGAATCCTTGGAAACGGGACGAGCAGAATACGATAGCTACATCCGGAACGGCATGATGTTGCAATTGCGTCGTTTGGAGTTGGGGGCCAACATCGAAGAGGCCCACATGCGGAACCGTGCTTGGATCAGCCATTGGTGCTTTGAGCGAGGAGCTGAGTCCGGAATCATTGAAAAAGTTGTCCGAGATGGAAACACTTACTTGGACGTCAAGGATTACGAAGCGCTTCGTGGTTTGTTTGGCGAATTGCTCCAAGAAGTGCAACGGATCAAATCACAAGGAGACTATGATGCCGCTAAAGCCCTTGTTGAAGGCTATGGTGTACAAGCAGACCCGGCCATTCATCAGGAGGTGTTAAATCGTTCTGAAAAGCTAGGTATAGCGCCGTACGGTGGATTCATCAATCCAGAAATGGAAGCGGTGTACTTAGAGGAAGGTGTGATTGCGGAAGTCAACGTAACGTTCCCGGACAATTTCACGGAGCAAATGTTGCGCTACAGCAAGCTGTACGGCTTCTTACCACTGAACAATGAGTTCGTTGCGAATTAATCGTGAAGCATGCGCAACTTTTTGACGGTGAACTCGGTTATTTCGTTACATCTGAAGAATGCTATTATGTTGAAATCAATTTATTCTCTTTCTCTTCTTTTTGCTGCGCTCTTCTCAAGCGCTCTTTTATCTGGTCAAAGCCCCTTTCCATGTGAATTGTCCGGGGGTGAAGGCGAGTCAGCAACAGGAGGGCTGTCTGATATTCAGTCGGGGCAGTATCATGACAACAGTGGGTATTTTAACATCTTTGATTTCTATGAACCTGTCACCATTGTTTCAGCGAAAGTGTTTGCCAACGGAGGGGGGCCTCGATCGTTAGCGGTGCTGTCTATGGGCGGTGACGTTCAGCAAACGTTGGTCGTTGATATTCCTGATGGTGAAAGCATTGTGGAGTTGGGTTGGGAGGTTGGTCCGGGAACGATCGGTCTTGGAAGCATTTCCAATAACCCACAACTTTGGCGCGACGACCTGAATAGCGATATCAACTTCCCTTATTCAATTGGAGATTATGGTGCCATTACGGGCACGAATATCCAAG
>CAJWIF010000093.1 GCA_913041135.1 uncultured Flavobacteriales bacterium | reverse complement strand
TTCACCTTCGATGCATGCGGAATTTCCAGCATGGTGCCTTTGGAGGTGGACTGCCAACCCGTGGTGGACGTTTCAGAAGCGCATGAATTCGGAACGAGTCGCCCTTACCCCAACCCTTTCACGGACCAACTTTGGATTCCAGGTCTCGAGGGCGCCACTTTGCCCACAACAGTGCGCATCGTCAATTCCTTCGGACAAGTCGTTGAATATTTGATCATTCCAACTGCCGGAGCAACCTGGAATGCGGAGGGACAGCCCGACGGCATCTATTTCATTCAACCCATTACGACCACTGCCTTGCCAGCAGCCACAGCCGTCAGCCGTGTGATTAAAACTTCGTCGCTGTAAATCCACTGAAGAAAAAAGGTGAAGGCAGCAGGATTTGACACCGTCACCGGCAACAAATAATGCTTAACTTTAGAAAGCAGATCGATTCGACTCGAATGCGCAATCCATTGAACGAATGAAAGTTTTATTGAGTGGTGTGTTGAGTTTGGTACTGATCACGTCTGGGAGTGCGCAGTCCACATGTGGATGGAATCCCGATGTCGATGCCGACTACCAAATTTCCATCATGGACATCCTGGGGATCTTGGGGGTATTTGGTCAAGTGGACAGCGATCAGGATGGGATTTGGGACGATAGCGATTTGTGTGTTGATCTCACCGCGTGCAATTACGTGAACGACCCCTCTGAAGCCTGCCTGTATGAGGATGCTGCAGGTGTGTGCGGAGGAAGCGGCGTTTTTCCCGCACTGCTTGTAGGATCGTGGGCGATGAGCACCGCAGCGGGCGCGGTGGAGGTGGGACCTGCGGCGGGCAGCAACGAATGGTATTCCAGCGACCCGGGAGGGCTGCAGTCGGCTCAATACGATGACGTCTATACGTTCGAAGCGGACGGCTCCTTGACCACGAACTACAACGGTAGCGTCATCGATGCCTTTCAAAACTACTCTGAACAGACCTACAGCTGCTCTTCGGCCGAATTGAACTTCACTCCAAGCAGCGACAACAGCGGGACCGGCAGCTTCGAATTGATTCCCGGAACGGGTGCTTGCTCCTGCCCTTTTATCGGTACGACAGATGGCGGCTTGGTCTATGACATCGTGAGCCTCACGGACAACACGTTGATTCTCCAGACACAGGGAGACGATGTCAACTGCAATGCAGCGGAGCTGTATTTCACGTATGTCCTGACACGGATTGATGCTGGCAATGACGATGAAACTGGAGGGGGCTATCCCGCGGCGGACTCCTATCCTGGGATGACGCTGGTGTGGTCGGATGAATTTGACGGCAACACCATCAATTCCTCCAATTGGACACATGAACTGGGGGCTTCCGGCTGGGGCAATAACGAATGGCAGAATTACACCAACTCGACTTCCAACAGTTCCGTGGCCGATGGATTCCTCACCATCACGGCACGCCAAGAAGGATCGAGCTACACCTCGGCCCGCATGAAGTCAGAAGATTTGCAGGAGTTCCAGTATGGCCGCATCGACGTTCGAGCCAAACTTCCGGAAGGACAGGGCATCTGGCCAGCTATTTGGATGCTCGGGGGCAACTTCTCAGAATCGGGATGGCCTTCGTGTGGCGAGATTGACATCATGGAATTGATCGGCAACCTTCCCTCCACTACCCACGGCACCGGCCACTGGGGAAGCAGCTTCAACGCACACCAATACACGGGCAACAGCGTCACCCTGCCGGGCGGCGAGCCATTTAGCGATGCGTTTCACCTGTTTTCCGTGGAATGGGAAGCCAATCAAATCAGTTGGCTCATGGATGATGTGGAGTTCTTCTCCATCAACAGCTCCCAAATGAATGGACAACCGTATCCGTTCAACCAGCCGTTCTTTTTCATCTTCAACGTCGCCGTCGGCGGAGACTGGCCGGGCTACCCCGATGCCACCACCTCATTTCCTCAAGAAATGACCATCGACTGCATTCGGGTGTTTCAGTAAGGTGCGATGCCGCGACGTTGGTCAGAACGGCAAAACCATCCGTACCAATCCCACCATCAATGCCGTAAAGGCAACAGAAGCTCCGCAAATAGCGACAAACCCAAATGACAACGAAAGCACCAAACGCAGTCGTTCGCTCTTCAGTTTGTTCAGTTGATAGAGGTGACCTTTTGAGAGATTGTACCACATCGTTTTGAGTTTTTTGGTCGCTGCTTTGGAAGATCGTTTCAGAAACTCTTTTCTCCAATGAATGCGGCGTTCAATGCGTTCGTTTAGATGGTCGATGTCATTGGAATATGCCATCCACAACACTTTAGAAATGAAGGGGGTAACGGTTAGTTTACTCATACCTTATTTTACGTATTTCACCTCAAAAAGTTGCATTTTTTGAGTAAAAAAGGCCTGTTTTACTGGGGCTAACAAGCATCCAAACACATCGCACTTGGAGTCCAATCTGGACACCCGTAATCCGTACCGGGATTTCTCAGACGACAACGGTGTCATCAATGCCTCACCACAAGGGGGAATGTGGGTGAAATCTTCGAATCCGTTCCCATTTGCACCCAATACATCCCTGAGCTCAAATTGTCCATAGGAAGTTCCACTTGATGCAGACTGGATTGGCCTGATTGGATGACCTGCCCTTGTACATTGGTCACAGTGTAGGTCCAGGGTCTCTCAAAGTGCGTCGAAAGCGTGACCCGATCATTGGCCGGGTTGGGGAACACCGTGTACGATTCAGTCCGCACATCTTCATTCACCACCGTGCTCGCACTGCAATCCAAGTGCCCTTCAAGGCCATAATCTTTCACGAAATTCCAGATGGTCTCGTGCGCCACCATGTCCATATTCCCAAAGGTACCTGGCCAATCGTGCCCGCCACCATTGACACGGTAATGTTGAAGTTCCATGCACTCATCGGAACGGGTCCAAGAGAAAAGGTCCACTGTACTCCCGTCGTTGGTCGCTATATTTTCTAACGAGGTTTGTTCTGGATTTGAACCCAACGCGTTGGCGTCGACCCAAAGCTGGTGCGAATCTTCTGCCGAGGCGAAATACAGCGTGCCTTCGTAGGTGAGGCCATCATACGGCGAAGCGAAATCATCCGTTCCTAAAATGGTGACTACGGCAGTAGGGTGCGTCACATTGCAGGATTCAAAAGATTCGATATACATCGTGCGTGCGACGACACCAACAGCGGCAATCCGGTGATTGAGTCGACAGGCCAAGTCAAATGTGAATCCTCCACCGTTGGAATAACCCAGCGCATATACCCGGTTCAAATCCACGTTGTGTTCGGCACTCACTTCGTCAATCAATGCATCGACAAAACCAATGTCATCGTGCGGATTGGGGAGCGTAAAAGGCAAATCTCCAGAAGTAACCACTTGCCAGTTGGTCGAACCCCCATCATTGGGGTCCGGCAGGGCATCGGGATACAAGAGGATAAATTGATCCGCATCAGCCAAGGCACGCATGTCAGCCATTCCCAATTGCCCATTGGCATTGCCGCTCCCGCCGTGGAAGTTCAGGACAATCGGAGCAGCGACTCCCTCGTCGTATCCCTCCGGAATGTATTTCAAATACGTACGCGTATCTCCTCCAAAGGACATGGACTCATTGCTCAATACTTGGGCTTGGATGGTAGGCAAACCCGCTTGACACAAAAGCAAAACAAACCAAACAATACGCTTCATGGATTTCAATTTAAAAAAAAGGAACACGGCATCAAGTTGACCACCCTCCCCGAGTTTTGGATTCGTGAGATTCAAAATTAATTTAACCCTCGAGGAAATCAAAAGGTCCATCTTTGACTCGTGAAAAAACAAACCCGTGCAGGCTCCAGTTGGTTACAAACAGCAAGGCTCACGCTCGTGACATTGTCGTCGAATCACATCGGCGCACTCAACGCATTGGATGCTGACCCTGCCGTTATGCACTACATCACCGATGGGGCTCCGCGGCCACCTGGCCACAACGAAGCAGCGGTTCCTCGCATAGTGCACTACGCACGGGAACACCCTGGACTGGGACTTTGGCCCACATACCTCACCGAGACGGGCGAATTCATGGGGTGGTTCATCCTAAAGCACCTGCTAGACACGGGTGAGGTGGAGGTAGGATTCCGGATCAAAAAGAAATTCTGGAATCAAGGCTTTTCCACCGAGGCGGGCAGGGCGCTGATTCACCATGGTTTTGAGACGCTCGGCTTGGAACGGATCATCGCCATTGTTCGACCCGACAACCTTGCCTCACAAGCGGTCATCATAAAAATCGGGCTGGCCTTCGAAGACAAGCGTGTATTTCACGGCATGCAGTGCCTCTACTTCGGCTTGGACCGGAGTGACTTTCAACGTTCCTAGCGCATCAACGCGCCAAGCCCATGTTCAATCCACAGCGCAGTTGCCAACCCGAATGAGGAAACAAGGCGTACGACTCCCGGTATTCGCCTTCACGGTCGTCGTTCATGGTTTTCGTGCCGGCAAAAACATCCAAGAGCAGCTTGCCCCTGACCGCTTGAAACCCGAAGATCGCTGAGGCGCCCACTGATTTTTTGGACAACAGCAGCGCTCCGTCAGCAGCCACATACTCCCGATTCGATCGTTGGCCTGCAGCGGCCAAATAAAGCCCCTTTCCTGCTTGGCCTTGAACATACCAGCGCATTTCAACGAGGCCAAAAAATCCACTGAGCGTGGATTCCTGCACCAGGAACTGAGGAAGAGACAGCGGACTTGGAATGGCTTCCATGGTCTGGTTGCCCGCATGGAACCCGCCGCCGATTTGCACACTCAGCGCATTGGAAATGCACCGCTCATACGTGAGCCCGTACTCTTGAAAAACCCAGCCCAAGGCATCCACCTTCAGAGCCTGTTGGTTTTGGCCGCATGCGGCAGTACTCAAAACCAAAAACTCGAGCAGGGTAGCTCCTTTTATTTTGCTCAAATTCATTCAAGAAAAGTCGGTCATTCTCAAGATGGATGCAAGGGTCCAACAAAGACTAGAGAGATCAAAGACGTCCCTTTCGAGCGACCGCCACAAGGCAGGCAATCCCGAACAAAACAACGTTCGGTACAATTTGCTCTCCACGCATCAGATGCGTAACGGCTGCTCCTACCATGACCAAAGCGAGGCCTGAAGCTAACATGGATGCGTACTTCTTCACTCTAGATCGAAAGAGCGTCACTAGCAGCCCCATGGCCAATAAAGACTCGACTGAACCAATCGCAAGGATGGAGTTGGCTGAGAAATCACTCGCCCATTCCATTCCAGGGTTGGTCTTCAACACATCATATGGCGTAAGCACCTTCATCCCCCCTGACCCCAAAAAGACGAGCGACAACAACGATTGAAGTGCTGTAACAAGGCCGTTTATCATCTTCTTCATAACACTCTTTTTTTTTTACAATAAACACTCAAATCCACCAACTTCCATTCACGTAGGTGAAGATATTCTTCTCCCTTCAAAATCGAATTCTTGGATGCAAGCTACGTTGTCTCATGCAAGAAATACTCCATGATCAGCACCATCGCCATGGTATCGAGTTCACAATATTTTTTGAGCGCTTCCATCAACATCTGTCGCTCCGCATCAGTCATTTCTGCGAATTGCATATAGCTCCATGCGGTCATGGCAGCACCGCCGTTTCCAATGCCGTCATCCCCATAGATCCTAGCCACATCCTGCAGATCTACCCCCAGCTGTTCCTTACCAAATTTGGGCAATCTTTTGTAGGGATCAATGACCAAACCCGTGTCCGAATCAAAGGCCACCCACGCATGGTTGGAGAAATTGAGACTGGACAATGTAGCCGTGCCATAAATGGGTTGCTCGTATTTCTCTTTCAAATAGTCACTAGCATTCAATACGGCTGGCAAGACAAGCTTGATGGAATTGGAACCTTGCATCAAGGGATGCCAGAAGAAATTACGAATGGTCACCGCCATGTCCACTAAAAGACGTGGTCCTGGTGTCCATTGGATGGGACTTCCCTCTGTAGGTTTGCAGATTGATTGGAGGAATTCAATCAACTCATTCGTTCTACTTTGATCATATGGGCTGCTCTTCGCCAATAGACGAATGGCGTAATTCAAGTAGGTGTTTTCGTGGAATGAGAACATGAAAACCGTGCCCTCATCTTTCGAGAGTTCTTCATGCAACCGTACCACAAATTCAAAGGTGGGGTCGATGCCCTGACCTTCACCCAAATACTCACCCGCATGCTCAACCCTGCCATCCTGATGCATGATGTGGTGTGAGAATTGAAAAGAAACTCCCTGGTATGGCCGATAACCTTTGAAGAAGGGAATGGCTGGTGCAGTGGTCTCAAAGTCGATGAAATGCAACGGCCAGGTATACGACTCAATTTCTTTCTTGAGGTTTGGACGATCCAAGTAAACACCCTTAAAATCACCTTTGGCAGAAGCAATCTGAATCCATTGCCGCTGTGCTGAAGGCATCTTCACACCATCAAAGTCAAAGGCTTCGGGAAGTGCCAATTCCGATTTGAAATCTTCAGAAGTCAACTCATCCATGAACCATCGCCCTTCTTCATAGGGAAGTTTGGACCGGAAGTTCCAGACATCCCAAACTTTGGGCCGATCAAATTCTGATTGTCCCCAGCCGAGTGTGTTTTCAAAACAAACCCTCCGACCACTGACTTTCCCCTGAACAGGCAGCTCCCCTTTGGTTGCAAAGGAACATTTGGAACAATGCTTCCCAACCGGCATTTGCGGCAGCGACATGCCTTTTGACTGCAGAATCAACAACTCCTCCAGCCAATCGATGGCCCCCATGAATGTGACCGAATCCCATCCATCACGGGCGTACTCCGTTGTGTCTTCATGCAGGTTTTGAACAGCTTCTGAAGCATCAACCAACGTCATAACCGAGGATCCTAGATTTGCCAATGTCGTTTCCTCGCTAACGACGCAGGCAGCCCCTCCATTCGCTTTTCGGCGCATTAAAAAATGCTCATGAAGCCCATCTACTGTAGCGGCTTTCTCTTTATCCGGACAAAACAAGTATCCCTTGACCTCTTGTTTGTATCCCAGACGCCTGAAGTACTGTTTCGCGACGTGCACTTGAAATGCGACATCTTCAATGTAAGGGCGCCAGGCCCCATCCACACCTCTCGTATTGAAAAACTGACGGCCAGCATCACCCTCCAATGATTTGGACTTCACTTCTATGATCCGAATTTCGTGATCAGTGATTTCCAGCACATCCACCCGGACAAATTTAAATCCGTCTCGAAGCGCCGGTTCGAAGAACACACGATGTCCGGCCTCCAACAAGCGAGTCGTCTCAGAGAGCGAGGCCTCATATGTGCTCTCACGGCATTCAACACCATCTTGATAATGCAGCTTTGCCAATTCACCCACCTGTATCCCTCCTTCAGCAAGCGCCGCTAAAAAAGGATTGCGCTCGTCTCCATTGAAGTACTGCTTCGAATCCAATTCATACCGCAATTTTGTCGGACAATGCAACGCCACCTTGAAGCGTGATTTCGTCAAATACTTTGCCTTTTTCTGCGTCATTTCATCATCCATTCACAAGCCGCTCCCGGCTTATTTAATTCCATTAAACCCAAATCGCAAGCCAATAGTTGACCCGATATCCCATGCACTCAACCCGGCATGCGGTTCTCCATCCCAACGCAGTCCAAAGTTGTATTCGAATGCGACACGTTCGGTAAGAGAAACGTCAAAAGCCCATTCAACGTAAGCCCTTGAATCAGCCCAATTGCGATAATCGCTCTGTATATATGCGGTCAATCGAGTTGAAAATTCAGGGCTCGGATTGAGCTGTCCGGAAACAATGGCACTACTGCGAAGCAAATCCGTATCCGTTTCAACCACTTCTGAAAGATAGATTTCTTGCTCCCAAAAACAACCATAACTAGCTGACAACCAACCTTTTTCCTTATCCACCAAACGGTATTTTACGCCTGCACCCAGCAAATTACGTTGTTGCATCAGCAACACATTGTTTGAAGATGTTTGGAGGAATCCGAAAAAATGCACCCGACTAACCTCGCCCCACTCCCAGCGCAAATGCCCAAATGAGTTGCCTTGAATGGTCGTGCCATCTTCCGCCAGTCGGTTGTAAGAAGTCATCAATTTCCACACGGTGAGCCCACGGTCAATCGTAATGCCCGCATCCACCGACAAGTCAGTAACATGAATGTTTCCTCGCGAAAAGTCTCCTCCGATACCAGCCGTCCAAACCAACGTGCTATCACCTTGAATGAGCAAAGTCTCCGTATTCACAATGGTTTGGCCTTGCAGAGCATTCAAGAAGCCACTGCATGCGATCATGATAAGCAGATGGCATTCCCTTCGCATCGCTCTCGTCATGCATTCCTTGATTTCTAGTTGAATATTCATTTGAAAACGCGCATTTTATTTGAATCCGAAATTGACAACCTTGGACCAGATAGAGATTGACACCTTCGATCACGCATTTCGTCTCCCTTGTTCCAAACCTTCATAGTGCCACATTTCAATCTTCATCTCGTAATGTTAATCAAATTGAGGTTAATGAACCGTTTCAAGCACATGTTCCAGCAGAAGTCGCAGCTGTGTACGTCGGCTTCTAGTTCATTTACTAAATTCAAATAATTACTGAAGCTAAACTTTGCCCAGCTTTCCTAATGTG
>CAJWIF010000092.1 GCA_913041135.1 uncultured Flavobacteriales bacterium | reverse complement strand
CACGTATCCGTTCATCCGCCGAAGAAAACCATGTCCATGCGCCTAGCGCTCGTTGGAATCGATGGGGGTTACCGCGCTGAGAATATCTATGATTTCTTCCAGGAGGCTCCCACGTATTATTCGCTGGGTGAGGGATTGGTTCAAGGTTGGATGGAATCGCCGGGACACAGAGAGAATATCTTGAACCCCAAATTGCGTTACCTCGGCTGCGGAGCCTTTCCTTATCGGAATCCAGGTTGGGAAGGTTACTTTTGGGTGAAGGCGACCCAAAACTTTTGTTCCGATCTCTAACGTTTGGATGGGGTGGTCCAATGTCTACTACTCGCTTGCAGTGAGTTTTACAAATCTGGTCGATACAGCGTTCAAAAGGGAATCTAGCAAGCATGCCGATTTGGTGCGTCGCTCGTCCTGAATCATTTCGCACTCGCTTCAATCGCGTCAATCGCGGCGGCCAATTGGTGGTCCCGGTCTGTGATGGTGTTGCCCGCGTCGTGGGTGGTTAATTCCAAACGGACATGCACATGGACATTGTGAATGGTTGGATGATGATCATGCAACTCCGCGAGCTGCGCCACTTCCGTCAAAAAGGCAAATGCCTCGGCAAAGGATTCGAATTGATACGATTTTGTCAACCGCTGATTGAGCTCATTCCACATACCTACGAAGCTACGTCTCGGAACGCATTCAATCCCGAGATTGACCGTTCGGCGTAAAGAACCGTGTGATGCCCAACTGCAGTTGTCCATTGACGAGCCGGCCTTCCCATGAGGGGATATCAGATGAAGTGGTACTCGCTCCGTTGTTGAACCGCTGAACGCCTGCACCCAAGCTCAGGTCCACCCGCCATTCAGGTCCGAATTGATAACCGGCAAAAGCGCGACCTGTGGTCATCCATTGGATGCGAGATGTGGTGAGATCGCCGTCTTGATATGTGACAACGAGCCCTTCAGAGTTGATGGTTTTTCCGTGGCCATCGCTGCGAAACTGCAGCAAATGTGCTACGGTCCTGCCAAACTTTTCTTCTGGCTTAGCGAGTGGCATGTATCCGCGTCGAAAACGGTGTCTACTCATTATTTTTTTTAGCCACGCCTAAAAAATGTCTACATTTGCAAAAAAAAAATGCTATCGATTCGAGGCAGCGGAGGCATCGATTGTCCTGCTCAATGCAAAGAGGTGGGTGGAGCTGATCGGAAGCGAGGGGTCAAGAAGAGGATGGTGTGGATTCAATTGTTTTTCTGCGTGCTCGGTCCAATCGCGGCAGCTGCTCAGTGCGAGATTTTTGTGAGCAGTAAAGGAGAAGCCGTTCCGAACGCAACATTGGTGGTTGAGGGTGAGGCCATAGGGGCTTCAGATATCAGTGGTCTGTGGAAGGGTGGTTTTGGAGACACGGATAGGCAAACTCCCAAACAGGTCAAAGTCCTCGCATTGGGCTTTCAGTCTTGGGAGGGTTTTCTAACGTGTGCTGAAGGCGAATCCCATTCGGTTGACCTTGAAGAAAGCACCTACCTATTGGGCGGTGCAACAATAGTGGGAAGTCTTTCTGCAATGCAATTGAAAGAGAGCCCAATACGAACGCAGGTCCTCTCAGGAAAGTCTCTGCGGGAGATTCCTGCAGATGATGCAACAGAAGCGCTTGATTTTAGCAACGGTATTCGTGAAACAATCGCTTGCGGAATTTGCGGTACAAATGACATTCACATCAATGGACTAGAAGGGGTTTATACGCTTGTTCTTATTGACGGAGTCCCTCTTCTAGGAGGGTTGGCCTCGGCCTATGCGCTCGATGGAATTCCGTTGAGTATGATCCAGCAAATTGAAGTTATTCAAGGTCCCGCTAGTGCTCGCTTTGGAAGTCAAGCGGTGGGAGGGGTTATCAATGTGGTCCTGTCACCGCTGCGATCGGGAACATCTTCGGGTAGCATCGGCTTGGATACGCATGGCCGATTTACAGCGACATCGTCAGCGACGTGGGGCCGCGACGATGCGCCATGGCAATTGGGGTTGGATGCGCATCGGTTTGTAAATCGCATTGATGATAACGGGGATGGTATGACAGATGCTCCCACAATAGAGCGACTTGTTGGCACCTTGAGACATCAACGCAGCACTGAAAAAAGGTATTGGCGTTCCACTTTGCGGGGTTTTGCAGAAAAACGCTTTGGTGGAGCAATGGCATTTATAGAAGAAGACCGTGGCACCTCCAATCGTTATGGCGAACGCATCGATCTTTTGCGCGGCGAATACCTCTTAGGCGGCTCTCCTCGAGGTGGTACAGGGATGACTTTTCAAGGGGGAGGTTCATTCCATGGACAACAGTCTGACTATGGCCTAACTACATTCAATGCCCGAGAATTCACAGCCAATGCGGAAGCATTTCACAGTGGCTGGAGTTGGAAGGAAAACCGTCGCATCACTGCGGGTATGAGCATGCTGTGGGATAATTATCAAGACGAAACACTTGCTGATTCTGATATGAATGTGTTGGTTCCAGCGCTGTATATCGAACACACCGGGTCTTCCGATGAACGTGACGGAGGTTCCAAAAGGTTTAGTTGGATTCATGGCCTGAGGATTGAGAAGCCCTCCAATGCCGGTGTCATCATTGCACCGCGGATCAACTTCAAGTGGTCTCCGTCGAATACGCTTGATTTTCGACTCAATGCCGGTCGAGGATACCGCCGCGTGCATTTGTTTACCGAAGAACATGCCGCACTCGATGGTTCGCGTGCTGTGCTGCAGCCCGCACAAGGACTGCGTCCCGAGTCCAGTTGGAATACAAACCTCAGTGCTGCTTGGAGTAGCGGCGACGACACGTATAGCGCCACGGTCTCTGCCCATGCCTTTACAACCGTCTTTACCGATCGGATTTATGCCGACTTCGACAGCCTTCCCAATGCCATTGTGTATCGCAATATCGATGGGGTAGGTTGGAATAGAGGAGTGGGTATGGATGTTGTTTTTAGCGGGTTTCACGGTTGGTCATGCACAGCAGGGGCAACGCTGCTGCGCTCCCAATTGCTCGAGCAATCCGATTCTCCTTGGTCCATAGACG
Source organism: uncultured Flavobacteriales bacterium (assembly GCA_913041135.1). GTDB lineage: Bacteria > Bacteroidota > Bacteroidia > Flavobacteriales_D > Sanyastnellaceae > UA16. The sequence continues at coordinate 5,676 of CAJWIF010000092.1, read as the reverse complement.
AATGGCACATGGCAGAGGACATTGAGTTCGCGCCGAACTTGACAGCAAACCTCGGGTTGGGATACCGGTGGAGAAATTGGGGGGTCAACATGTCCGGCCAACACGTAGGCGTCATGCGCTTACCATATTACAGCGACGCGGAACCGGATGAAAGCGACCCTTTTCAGCTCGTTCATCTGAGCGTGCTCAAATCGTGGACTCCGAACAACATAAAGCGCTCCGGGAGGATGAATACACTCACGGTTGGTGTGAAAAATTTGACCAACACAACACAAGCACGTCCGATTATTGCTTCAGACTCTCCGTTCAGTGAGGATTTCGATGCCTCCCGGATCTATGGACCCATCGAGCAGTCTAGGTTCTTTGTTAAAATGGCTTGGTCGTACTAGCCTGCACTGCATTGGGTTGTGGCCATGTCTCTGGCTTTACGTGTCCTCTTGGAATACCTCTCTGCTTCGAAATGGCTGATCCTTCCCATTGCTCCAATCGGATTCATCGGCGCAATCGCGATGCTTATTGATGCGGTGAAAAAGGAGCCGTGAATTTAGAGCAGGCTTCGTTTTGGCCTATTTTGCAACCGATGGCGATTATACCTAAAACCGGTTTTGCTGGATTGCGAGAAAACTGGCAGAGCGATCTTTTGGCGGCTCTGAGTGTCTCACTTGTTGCGCTTCCCTTAGCCTTAGGTATTGCTGTAGCGTCTGATGTTGAGCCCATCGCAGGCATCATCTCGGCCATCATAGGAGGGGTGGTGACGACTTTCTATCGTGGAAGTTACTTGGCCATCAATGGTCCTGCGGCAGGTCTCATTGCGGTCATTTTGGCGGGCATTGCCTCTCTTGGACACATCAACTTTGTGCTTGCGGCCATCGTCGTCAGCGGCGCGCTTCAAGTGGTGTTGGGTTTGCTGAAGTTGGGGCGTCTTGCCGATGTTTTTCATTCAAGCGTCATCCATGGGATTCTTGCGGCCATTGGTTTGATTATTCTTGCGAAGCAAATCCATTTTGCGTTGGGAACGGGGATTCAGGCAGAGGGGGTGATTCAATCGTTGATGGATGCGTTCATTCACTTCGATCAATCGAATCCGTTTGTGCTCATGATTTCTGCGGCGGGCCTGATATTCTTGATTTGGCATTCGCAAATCAGCTATAAATTCTTCCATTTCCTTCCGGCTCCGATGTGGGTGCTGCTGGTGTCGTTGCCCTTTGTTTTCTACTTCGGATTCACGGATGCGCAGAGTTTGGATTTCTTTGGAACAGCGTACGATGTCGGTCCGCATCTTTTGGTTCGAATTCCCAACAACATTTGGGATGCCATCATTTACCCCGATTTTTCCAAGGTCAATACCCTTCCTTTTTGGGGCACCGTGACCATGATCACGCTGATTGCGAGCATCCAATCATTGGCCATGAGCAAGGCCGTGGATAAGCTGGATCCCTACAAACGGCGTACAGACCTCAACAAAGACCTGATTGGCATTGGTCTGAGTACCATGTTGTCAGGAGCGTTAGGAGGGTTGCCGATTATCACGGTCATCGTTCGCAGTTCCGTCAATGTGCACAACAATGCCAAGACAAAGTGGTCGAATCTGTATCACGGCATTTTCTTGATAATTTTCGTGTTTCTCGCCACGCCCATCATTCAAAAAGTCCCGTTATGTGCTTTGGCCATTTTGCTGGTCTTCACGGGCTTTAAATTGGCTTCTCCCAAAGTCTTCAAAGCGATGTATGCCAAAGGCGTGGAACAGCTCATTTTCTTTGTTGGTACGATTGCTATTACGCTCACAGCGGGGCTCTTGTGGGGGATTTTGGGGGGATTGTTTCTGGCTTTGGCGACGCACTTTCTTTTGGCCAAGGTGGGGCTTGTCGATTTCTTCAGAATGATCTTTTATTCTGGATCTAAGTTGTCCGCCATGAAGGATGGTTCCTACGATTTGAAGGTCAAAGGGATTGCGAATTTTTTGTCTGCCATTGCCTTGGATAAGCTCCTCGCCATGGTTCCTTCCGGGGCTGATGTCCGCATTGATTTGACGGGAGCTCGTCTGGTTGATTTGTCGCTTCAGGAAAACCTACAAGCCTTCCAAAGTTTGCACGGTTCTCAAGGCGGAACAGTGACGATTTCGGGCCTGGAACAGCACATTTCATCGACTAACTACAAGCTCGGATTGAAGGTCCTGACGTCTTCGGCTCACCGTCTAACGGCGCGGGAAAAGAGGTTGGAGGAAATGGCCAAATCCCACGGATGGAGCTTTGAATCAGAACCCGAGGGCAATCCTGATTTATACGAGTCGTTCTATTTCTTCAAATCGCGTCCGCTCGATGAGATGACCGACCGCATATCGGGGAAGGAAGGAGATATTCACTGGGAGTTTTACGACGTGAGTTTTGACGAAGGCGCCTACATGGCTTCTGAAGCGTACAAAATCACACTGGGTTGCGTGGTCGTTCCCTACGAGATTCCCAAATTCATCATTGAGAAAAAGGGGCTCTTCGACCGCATGGTTCCGATCGCTTCTCACCGGGACATTGATTACGTGATGTATCCTCAGTTTTCTCCGGGTTTTGTTGTCAAGGTGGAAAACCGCGCTGCGTTCGACCAATTCATGACAGAAGAATTCCGTCAGCTCATCCAGGCGAGTCACTTCCATCGCTTGGAGAGCAATGGAAACGCGCTCCTCATCTTCAATGACCAGTTCAAACTAGCCGATTTGAAGGAGTACAATCGCTTGATTTCGTTTTCAGCGCAGTTGCGGGAGATTTTGAAGAAGTGAGCATGCGGATTTGAATGCTCCACCTTTGAGGTAGGATGCCCTTCATTTTTTTTCCGATGAATTCGCGTATTTTAAGGCATGACTTTTTCACGATTCATCCCGGTTTTTGCTGTTTTGCTCTTTTTGGTGTCGACCCAGGCCGAGGCCCAATCGCCGTGTGAGTGGTTTGACCACAATGGAGACGGTTTCGTTGGAGCCAATACCTGGGTGTATGTCTTGGGACAGTACGATACGGCCGGGGAGATGGATGTTGACAATTCTGGATGGGTCGATGTGCGTGATTTGCTCGCATTCATGCCATTTTTCCAAGCGCAATGTCCAGTAGAGTGGTACGACACCTCCACCGGTCACATCGAAGGACTTGTCCTCACCGAGTGGGCAGTGCACGAAACCGAACTCGCAGGCTTGGTCGACACCATTCCAGCAGGGTCGATTACCTATCGCCTCTACGCAGAGATGTCCCATGATGAAGATATCATCTTAGCGGTTTACGGTGATGATCAAGCCCCCTTGAATGTTTCGTCGGACGGAGCCTTTTTCGGATTTGGAGGTGCCAATGGGACCGTCGTTGTCGATGACTTCAATCCCATTTTCAATAGCATTTTCCCTGCCACCGAATACAGTACCATGTTAAGTTGTGGGCGTCTACCGGGGGAAAATTCCGATGGATTGATTACGAGCTACGTATCCCATTGGCAAGCGCTGCTTGAAGATTTGGATGTGAATGGAGACATGGTCTTGTCCGATGCCACGGGTGGCGCATGGTTCAACAGCGGCTTTCAAATCCCCTCTCAACAAGATGGCTTGGTCCTCTTAGGCCAATTCACCCTTGTCGGTGGTTCGACGCTTGAAGGTACCCTCAACCTGTTGGCTAAGACCGAACTGGAAGAAGGGCAAGGCATTGAATTCGCGGAGGGGTTGACCTTTTCTTCGGATGCGTTGGATGTTTTGGGATGCACAGATCCAGCGGCTTCCAATTACAATCCCGATGCGACCATCGCTTTTGGCGTGTGCTTCCTTCCGGGCGACTTCAATGAAGACGGCGCTTATACCGTGGCTGACTTGCTAACGCTCCTCGATGTTTTTGGGTGTGACAACTGCCCGAGCAGCGATCTCAATAACGACGGCATCGTTTCGGTGCAGGACATCTTGATTTGGCTCGGTTATTTTTAATTCCACCCGAGAGACGTTTCGGTTTAAGGTGGATCAGGGTGCTCGAAATTTCTTTCTTGCGGAGGTTGACAAGATGTCACTTAAATTGGGATGTGTAATTTCTAATTTGATCAAATGACCATTCAAGAATTTGTGCTCAAATACAACCTGGAGCCTATTGCAAAAGCGAAACGCATCATGCCTTAAGGGAAGCAGACCTTGCAAGAAGCCATTGATGCCTTGGACTCACAAGAGCTGAAGCCGCTTGTGAATCTTTGATTAAGTTGGCAATTACCAATTAGATGTCTTAAAATCTTTACGAGTGAACACAGTTTAAAACCAATAGAAATTGATGGAAAGACTTATCTCAAGATTGCTTCAGGTGGCAATGCGAATAGCCGTAGTGTTTACTAGGGGTTTTGTTGTTTTAATAGAGGGATTCAGATTTGAACCTTAAGTTGAACATCAATGCCTAAGACCCACACTGTAAGGCTTGCCTTTTTTCATGGACTCGAGAGTAATGGTCCAGGAGCAAAGGGAGATTACCTCAAATCCATTTCAGCAGAATTGTTCGCTCCTCGGATTGACTACCGGAATCCGTCGGAAGTCAATCGACTGTGGGAGGAAGCCATAGCATTCAAACCAGATGTGGTTTTGGGGTCGAGCATGGGAGGCTGGTTTGCATTGCATCTGAGTGCATTCCTCGATGTCCCCGTAGTACTCTTCAATCCCGCGTTGGTCGGCCGGTCCTTTGATCCGATTCCACTAGAATTGAGTGAAAACCGACCTCTGGCGCATGTCTTGCTTGGGAAGTTGGATGAGCAAATCTCAGGGGATGCATCCCTGGAGTGGATGACACAAAGAGGCATTCAGCCTCACGTAGATTGGATTGAAGAAGGGCACCGTGTTTCTTCTGAGGCCTTTGAGCGATTTAGTAGCCAGGCACTCTACACGATTTCCAAGGCGAAAAGGTACGACCGCTCTGAATTCTCGGAGCAATTGCATTCGCAATTAAAGCTTGGGCCATTGGAGCAATCTCTTGCCCATGCCGTAATGCATAAGTTTTATACCAAAGATGCCATCTGTACTTACAGCGGTGGAGTGTTGCCTCGCGGACAATCTTTTGCACAACGTCGCTGGACAGATGAATTGAATCTCATTGAGGCTCAGCTGAATAAGGTTCAACAAAACGCTCTTGATTCACAGGTTCAATTGAAAGGCTTTAGAGAACAATTGGAATTGATGGCGAGTGATCCTGATTGGGCTGATCCACGGGTTCGCAAAAAAATGAGTGACACATTGCAGGGCATCACAAGAATCGGATCGGTTTCAGGGTCAGCTTTACCGTATAGCCGAAATACGTTAATCCCTCGAACAACTCCAATCATCTATCATGACATTCTGACTTTTTTCAATGAGCAAATTCAGTATGCACACGTGAAAAGTAAGTCAGATATTGACGTGGATTCGGCTGTGATTGAAGCCAAGCGGCAAGCGTTCAATGTCGATTTCAACGCTTCAAATGCTCCGAATTATCAATCTTTTCGACGTGTGAGTTGGATGGCGATACCGAAGCACATCAATGGGAAATCCTCATACGCGGTCACTGCCTCAGTTGGAATACCTTATCCGAGAGATAGATCACGTCACTTGCATTATTGGTCCGCTCTAGGTGACGGAACTTGGAAATTTGAGTACTCTGAGACAGGAAAGCTGGGCAAAGTTTAGCTTCAGTAATTATTTGAATTTAGTAA
>CAJWIF010000091.1 GCA_913041135.1 uncultured Flavobacteriales bacterium | reverse complement strand
TTGGAGTTGCGTGACATTTCTGAAAAAGGATCCCATGCACTCCGGTCACTCCCAACAGAACCGATGAGTTGGGGGCCGATGCTCACGCAGCACCACCGCCTGCTTCGTGATGTGCTTCATGTTTCGACAGAGCGCATTGAAGCCATCTTAAACGCGTCTAATTTGGCGGGCGCGTGGGGCGGGAAAATAAACGGATCAGGAGGAGGAGGGACGTGTTTTGTTGTTGGACACAAAGACACCATAGATCGCATTCGGAAGGCCGCGGAGAATGCAGGTGCACATGCCATGTCCATTGAGTTAGGAGGAAGAGGTGTTGAGGTGTTTCATCAAGATTGAGTCTACCCTTGTTCTGAATTGAAGGCTTTTACAGACCTTTAAGGCATGCGATGCGATCGAATCATCATATTGGCGGCAGGTCGGGCTTCACGGATGAAGTCCAGTGCGCAAAGGGAGTCTCCCGACGTTCCTGCAATGTGGCAAGAAGACGCTCGCATCCGACCAAAACCCATGATTCGGGTAGGACCAGCCGGCGAACCTTTTTTACAATCCCTCTTAGAGGCCTCAGAGGCTTCGGGATTTACAGAAGTTACGCTGGTGGTCGCGCCAGATGACACGGTGACCGGGTCATTTATCGTGTCTTGGAATCAACGAACAACAGGCATGCGGATGCGCATTTGTTTGGTTGTTCAAGAAGAAGCGAAAGGGACCGGCCATGCGGTACAAGTGGCTCTCGAACGGGATCCCATTCCTGAGGGGTTGGGATTTGTTCTCTGCAATGGAGATAACCTTCCTTCTGTGCACGCGTTGTCCACGTTGCGTTGTCTTCCAAAAGGCCAAGCAATGCTCGCCTATCACATGGATCATCTGGACTTGCCTGAAGAGCGCGTCAAAGCGTTTGCGCTTGTGGAGTCCGCGGCTGGTAAGCTTCAAAACATTGTTGAGAAGCCGAGTGATGCCGCTTGGAAACAGTGGCTTCATACGCAACCCCATCGCGGTGTTTCCATGAATTTGTTTCGACTCGACCCAGCACTACTACTGCCGGAGATTGTTTCGTTGCAGCCACATCCAGAAAGAGGTGAAATAGAATTGCCCGCTGCCATTTCGATTATGGTGCAGAAACAAGTTGAGATAGCGGTGATCCCCGTTCAGGAGTCGATTATGGACTTGACACGTTTGGGAGATGTCAAAAAAGTATCGCAAGGACTGGGTGCGGATCAATACCCGTGGACTTTGGAAGTCTGTGCCAGCAGCCCTGCAGATGTGCATGTTGCGGCGATGAACGGTGCGCAACGAGTTGAACTCTGTTCCCATTGGGAATGCGGCGGCTTGACACCTTTGGAATCCGACATTCGGAGTGCTGTTCAAGAGGGGCTGCCCGTGTACGCGCTCATTCGCCCTCGTGCAGGTCACTTTACCTACGATGAAGCTGAATGGCAGCGGATGACTCATCAGATTGAAGCCTCCTTGTCGGCGGGGGCAAGCCGCGTAGTCGTCGGTGCTTTGGATCATACGGGTCACTTTGAATTGGAGCGTATACGCAAGTGGGTGGAGTTGTTTGGAGGACATCGGCTGGTCATTCATCGCGCTCTCGATGCCTCAAATCATTGGGATGCCGATGTGCAAGCTTTGCGTTCGTTGGGTATTTCTCGCATTCTAAGTAGCGGCGGTGAGGCGCAGGCATGGGATGGTCGGGAACGCATTCGTCAATTGATGGAATGGGGATTTGACGTCACCGTTGCGAGCGGTGTAAGGCCCGATCAGAAGGAGGATTGGCTGACGCGCGGCGTGCGAAACTTTCATGCTTCTTGTCGCGTCGAAGAATCCTTGCCCGTTCGACATTTTGATGGTGCAACATTCCCGGTTTCTTCTGAGCATGTGCGTGCTTGGTTTTAAGTCCTTGCGCTGCACATCTCCGTTTTTCACAAGCAAGGATTCCCCTATTTTTGAGGCATGCGTCCATCCCTTCTTCTCGTCCTAACGATTGTCCTTGCATCCTCGTGTCAGCTTTCCAATTCAGAACGTGTGGGGTCAGCAGAAGGTCTGATTCCTTTGCCTGTTTATCTGGAAGTCGATTCGATGGCGTCCGGATTGCAGGTGCCTTCAGCAACATGGAACTGGCAAGTTGAGACGACTTGGAATGATCAATCGGTATTCTGGAAAACATGGTTGCCCGGTCAACCCGATGACCATGGAGCGCACTTGGTCGTGGAGAAAATCGAAGGAGTCCCTGCGGAGGGCTACCAACTTCGCATTGCGGCAACCGATGGGGTTTGGATCGGAGCTTCTGACGAAATCGGAGTATTTCGAGCGCTAACCACTTTGCGCCAGTTGCTACCTGTAGAGATGGAGCGATCATCTGAAGGGCAGCGTTTTATTTTGCCAGCACTTGAAATTCAGGATGCTCCTCGATTTGAACACCGCGGCTTGCTGTTGGACTGTTGTCGCCATTTCATGGAGCCTGCTTTCGTCATGCATATGATTGATCAACTTGCGCTGCACAAGATGAATGTGCTTCACTGGCATGTGACAGAAGATCAAGGATGGCGGGTGCCGATAGAAGCGTATCCTAATCTTGAAAAAGTGGGGGCTTGGCGGGAGGAGAAGACAGGCGAGCTGCATGGAGGTGTGTATACCAAAGATGAAATCCGAGCAATCGTTTCCTATGCTTCCGATCGCTGTGTTACGGTCATTCCGGAAATTGAACTCCCCGGACACAGCCGCGCTGCCATTGCCGCTTATCCATGGCTGAGTTGCACGGGGGACACCTTGCCCGTGCCAAATGACTGGGGTGTTTTTAAAGACATCTACTGTGCGGGTCAGGACACGACGTTTCGTTTTTTGGAAACTGTTTTGGATGAGGTCATGGAGCTGTTTCCCTCTGAATACATTCACATCGGAGGAGACGAAGCGCCTAAAGTCAGATGGGATGCGTGCCCGAAATGCCAGCGTCGCATGGAAGAAGAGAGTTTGCACGATAGCCATGAACTGCAGTCGTGGTTCATTTCTAAGGTTGGAAGCTATCTCGAAGCACATGGCAGAAAGCTCATCGGGTGGGATGAGATTTTGGAGGGTGGGCTTCCAGATGGTGCTACGGTGCAATCGTGGCGTGGCATGGAGGGTGGACTTGCAGCTGTTGCCGCGGGAAGAAATGCCATCATGTCGCCCACCTCCCACTGTTATTTTGACTACCCGTTGTCAGCGACGGATTTAGAAGAGGTGTATGCATTTGAGCCTGTACCGGAAAATCTGGAGGGCTCTGGTCGAATCTTAGGTGGAGAGTGCAACATGTGGACCGAACATGCCCCACAAGACATTGTGGAATCCAAAATATTTCCGCGCATATTGGCCATGGCTGAAGTGCTTTGGAGTCCCAAGGTTTTGCGAGATTTTGAAGGGTTTCAAAGCCGCAAATCGCTGCATGATCAGCGACTAATTGCATGGGGGGTTGATAGTGGTTTGGAGAGCGACGCATTGAATGCCACGTGGGATAAGGGAAGCGATGTCTTCGGCGTTGAAGTACACGTGGAAGCGGCGTTGGATCGGATCGAGGGGGAAGTAATTTTCACGCCATTGTCATCCCGATTAACCCCTTCTCATCATGAATTAGGATCTCGAATTTTCGTCAAAGGCGAGGGTGTGCTGGAGGCGGTTTTGACACGGGATGGACGTCCATTGCGTGATGCCGTGTTGTTGCCAGTAGCGGGTCATATTGGTGTGCATAGCGACGTTTCCATTGGGCATTCCTTGAGTCCTTATTATCCCGGAGGAGGGGAAGGTGGTTTGGTCGATGGTCGACTAGGAAGCATCGACTTTAGAGACGGATGTTGGCAAGCCACACAATCGGAAAACATGTCCATTGCGCTTGCTTTGCCCCAGGAAATCCAGTTGGACTCTTTGAGTTTGCAATGTTATCGGTACCAGGACGCATGGATATTTTTACCACAAACACTTGTTTTTGGATGGTCTGTGGATGGCGTGAAATGGGAGGAGTCACGGATTGACCTGCGCACGTATTCAGGAAGCCACGTTCTCAGCCCGACAGATGTCCAGGACATCGTGCGCATCGCCTGTGCAGTGGATGAATCCGCAAGCTTTATCCGTGTTGAAGCGGTCAATCCAGGGCCCTGTCCCGACTGGCATGACGCGGCATCATCCCCTTCTTGGATGTTCTTGGATGAATTGGTCGTTCACGGCCGATAAAGGCAGTGATTAGAGTGTACAAGGGAATCCCCACACGGTAAGCAAACCGAGTAAATCTCCGGTATCAATCATGCCATCAGAATCGAGGTCGATGATGGGAGAGGCTCCATTGCCTTCTAGGCCAGTCGTCTGACCATAATGGACCAATAGGATCAATAAATCAAACAGGTTGCGGGCGCCGTCAGCGTTGAAATCACCAAAACAAGGGCAGTCACTCAAACCTGTGCAATCGGCTAAGAGCAGCGGGAAGGCGTGCATTTCAGCCAGAAGAAAAGCGTCGACTCCGATGACTTCCCCCATCATGCGTCCTGGGAAGTCATCCTGAGGAGGGTGGATTCCACCCCAGATGCGAGACAGACCACTTTGATCGGCGGCATCACGATACGTTGCCCATTGCAATTCGATATCGTGTGATGGGCCGTCTTCAAAAACAAGGAACGAATTGGCCTCGGCTGTGAAAGTCCCAATTCCTCCTGGAAAAAAGGGGTCACCGGTCATCAATGTCAATACTTCTGCTGCAGCTCGACTAAACGTGGAATGTCCGCTGACGTACCCTGCAAAGGGAGGGGTTACGAATGTGGGGCGTTGGTATGGCCACCATTCCTTGGCTCGTATCCAGCCAACGCCCGCTTGGTCGATGGTCGGCACGTCAATGGCGCTTGGCCCGCGCCACGCTTTGAGCTTGATGTCATCAACAAATTCATTGTTTTCCCCTCGTAAGTCCACGGAGTCTTCAGCCGTGATTAATGCCACATACCCCGGGACGAGTGGCAATCCAGCACCATTGTAATGGGGCAATTCCGGATCGCTGCATTGTCCTTGGTCGGCCATCCAACGCAATGCGGAAACGGGCCTCACGTAATCGTACCATCCTTTGCAGCTCCAGGCTGCAATTGCGGCATCGTGCATGGCTCCGCCAAGAGAGAAATATGCGAGTATATCCCAATCAAGCAAAGACAACGTAGCGCCAGTTCCCCGCCATTTTCGTTCCAACTCCGGTTGGTCATTGACGTAATTAAGCAAGTCGAACCAGTGTCCAGGAGGCGTTTCTGACTCAGGCCCATCGGCCCAAAACTCAGCCAGAACGCGAGTGAAATCGCCACGTAAAACCGGCTGCGGAGCATAGGGCTCTTGTGTTGTAGGATTCACGGCGTGACCGAAGCCATTGGAGCCTTCGGTTATTCCACCCTCCTCAAAGACATAGTAGGAACGCGCCTCTTCCATGTTGAGCGGTAAGAACCCATCTCGACCAAAAGCCCCCGGACTGATATCCCAAACCACAGAATCACTCGGGTCCAAGTGGGAGGACCAAAGCGAAACCAAAAGATGGCCCCATTTGTAATCGGATTCAAGTTGAATCTCTTCATTTGAATCGATGAACGGAGGAGGGCCGGGGTCGTGGTAGACCGTGTAGTCACTGCCGAGCCTTTGGTAAACGCTGGTGTCGCTCGGGTTCATCGCAAACGGGGTCACATCCCCCCACTCAGGACTGAGAGATTCAGGAGAGATGTTGCTGCCCTCATTTCCAGATTGATCAATGAACTCAGCCAATTGCAGGGGTTGCCATCGGTTGGGGAAGAACAAGTTTGGATTTCCAGGGTCATCCATAACCAGGTTCCAATTCATCGGATTGTAGTACGTATTTTGGTAATTGAGTTCTTCATTGGAACCGTCCTGCAAACCAAAGTTGATGTAATGCTCTGCTAAATAGTTTCCGAGCGCAGCGGCATCGAGTACGGGGTCTCCTGTGTCGAAATCAGTGGAAACAAATGCGGTGTCATATCCCAACGAAACCATCCGAGAATCGATGTGGACGTCGATCAAATGAGAGCGTGGAGCTTGCGCAAAACGGTGCTTCATAAGCCGGTAGACCCCGTAACTGATTGCGCTTTCGCGTGCTTGAAGCCTCGCTTCATCGTTCAACGGTTCGGCGATCCCGTCAAATGGGCAAGCGTATCCGTCGATTGTGTCACCCAGGAGCCATGGTTTTGGACTGATCATGCTGGGCTCGCTAAAAGCACACCACGCGTCATACATGAGTGCTGAGGTATGCCACAGGTTGCGCGCATGGATGGTCGGACGCGCCCAATCATTGCGAATTCCGGTCAGCAGTGCTTCGTTCCAGACCCGAGCGATGCTATGTGTCTCCAATGTTGGAAACGAAACAATGGGCGTTCCGTTGCAATTGAGACCAGCTTCAGGATACGAGCAGCTTGCGTCATCGACGACTGCACTCAATTGGTAGTTGCATGCGTGCGAGTCAGTACATCCCGTAAAAAACCAAGGTGCCGCCCCCGGTTCTAAAATGTGGTAGAGCGTATCAGCGTTGAGCGGTCCTTGTTGACTCACGATACCGTTGGGCCAGCGAATGACCACTGAATCTAAAAAAGTGTACTCACCGAGGCCAAAGTGCACCTGAAATGAACTCGACCCACTGTAGCCTTGTCCGCAATGAACTTCGTCTGTGCGCACCTGGTCGTCAAAGTAGGCCGTGACCCGCGCCCCAATGGCGTCTCGATTGGATACCGTGCCTTCCAATCGAATGTGAGCAGCATGCCCTGTGGTATTGAGGTTCTCTAACACGGTAAAGCCCGGCTGCACCGAAGATCCTGATGTGGCGATAGCGACGTCCAAATCACCGTCTCCATCCAAGTCACCTTGTGCCATTCCATAATCTTGAAACGGGTGCTCCAGGTCAGGAGTGCCTGAACTGGTAATCTCAAACTGCAGATCTCCCAGACCACGGTAGAGCACGTTGGGATATGGAGCGAAGACGTAATCGTTGACGACATAGAGGTCTGTTTCCGAATCATTGTCGTAATCAAACCATGCACAGCCCCACGTCATTCCCGAGTCGTCAACACCTGAAGCTTCTCCGATCGCGGTAAATGTGCCATCCCCATCGTTGATGAAAAGTTCGCTTGGATACAGGTCCGTGATGTACAAATCCATCCAGCCATCGTGATTGATGTCCGCGGCATCGACTCCCATGCAATTCCCTTGATAATCCAATCCCACCTCAGCAGCGGCCTCTGTAAACGTGCCATCGCCATCATTGCGATAGTAACGATTCACTTGATTGCCGTCATGGGTTAAATACAAATCAACATCGCCATCATTATCGGCATCAAAAAAAAGACTTCCCATCCCGATCCCCACATCCACTGTACCTGAGGGGAATGTTGAGTTCTGAAATCCTGTTCCATTCAAGTTGCGCCACATGACGCTGTGACTGTTGATGTTGACAACGTACAAGTCCAACCAGCCATCTTGATCGTAGTCCGCAGCGTGTAAGCTTCTGCAGGGGCCTAAGTTTCCAATGCCCAATGCAGTGGTCATGTCCGAAAATGTCCCGTCTCCGTTGTTTTGATAGAATCGATTGGATTGGAGGTAGTTTCCGTTGACGAGGTCCAGATAGCCGTCGTTGTTGAAATCTCCCCAAATGGTTGCTTGGGTGTTTCCTGAATCGTCAACCCCTGCAGCAACAGCCACCTCTTGGAATTCCATGTTGCCGAGATTCCGAAACAGCTTATTCGCGGAGTTTTTGGTTCCAACGTAAATATCTTGGAAGCCATCACGATCATAATCACCTATCGCGGCGGCATGATGCAGTCCTTCAAGGTCAATACCTGCTGTTTGAGAAATATCTTGGAACAGTGACTCTTGCGACCATGCAGCGCATGGAAACAAGCCGAGGACTAGGCTGAACATGCCGAGCTGGTAAATGGCGTTGGGGAAGGATGAAAAGCGCATGGATTTCGAGGCCATGAAGTTACGTGATTTGTTGGGTTGAACCACTTTTAAGAGCGTATGATCAGATAGTACCATGCCCTGAATCTTATGATTTATTCAGGGAGTAAAATGAGTTTCTCATATAAAATAACTTAATTCATCTAGATAAAAAAGTCATTAGAAGAGATTAATTTGTAATATAGCGACGCATTTGTGGGTGAAGTTTGCAGGCTATACCCACGTTTAGGTGCAACTAGATTGTTAAAGTGAAAGGACGCAGGGGTGCGTCCTTTCTATTTTAATCCGAGCATGTATTTTTTTGGAATGTAGATTCTAGGAGATGATTTGCATGCATCGCTTGCATGAGTTTGAATATGAACTATATTTGCACCCCCTTACCGGAAAAAACGACATGGCTCATCACAAATCCGCACTCAAGCGCATTCGTTCAGATCGCAAAAAAGCGACTCAGAATCGCTACTACCACAAAACGACACGTAACGCTGTTCGCGCTTTGCGAGCTACGACCGACCCGAAGAAAGCAGCAGAGATGTTGCCAGTGGTCAGTGCAATGCTCGATAAGTTGGCTAAGAACAACGTGATTCATAAAAACAAAGCATCCAACCTCAAATCAAGCCTTGCCATTTACATAGCGAAGCTCTGATTGGTCTGATATTTTACGAACTAGCCCTCTGGTAACAGGGGGCTTTTTTTTGTCTCAAAAAATCGAATAACGAGGCATGGATGGAGAGGTTCGCCCGAGAGAGCGCTTGTTGATGGATGGTCCACAAGCACTATCCAATAAGGAGTTGTTGGCGCTGATCATCGGTTCTGGACCCCGCGGCAGCACCGCTATCGAAGTCGGTGAAAAGTTGTTGGTTTTGGTTTCGAATAATTTGGATTCGTTGGGGCGAATACCAACAGAAGCGTACATGGAAATTGCGGGAGTTGGAACGGCCAAAGCTGTCCAACTATCGGCCGCGCTCGAATTGGGTCGGAGAAGACAACGTTCTCTTCAACGACCTGAATCCCTTGCTTTTATTCGTGCTTCGTCTGATGTCCAA
>CAJWIF010000090.1 GCA_913041135.1 uncultured Flavobacteriales bacterium | reverse complement strand
CCAAAGCAAGCCGTTTTCTCGAAATAAACAGGCAATCCAATTGTTTCAACGACTGCGTCGTTGGAAGCTAAGGCTGCAGTGGGCCCTTGATTTGAACAAGACACTAGGGCAATCACAACCAGCCAGAATCCGATTTTTCCTGTCATATCACGGAGCTTATTTGTTGCCTTTTTTGCCTTTAATTTCCTTGGTCTTAGCAGCTTGTTCCTTCTGCATTTGTTCCAAACGTTCTTGAAAACCAGACTTCTTCTTTTTCGGCTTTGCCTTATTGACTTCAATCTTCTCACGAATCTTATTCTCGTCAATAAACCATGCCTTGATGGCAACCATTTGCCCAAGGCTGATGACGTTGGCAGCGAAGTAATACAAACTCAGTCCCGAAGCATAGCGGTTAAAGAAAAACAGCATCATGAACGGGAAAATCTGCTGAATAACTTTCATGTTGGGCATTCCAGCTTGCTGCGGTTGCGGAGGCTGGTTGGCCATGGTCATGCGCATGTAGAAGAATGTACTGGCTGCCATCATGAGGGTAAAACCACTCACGTGGGCTCCATAAAACGGGATTTCAAATGGGAGGTCTAGAATGCTGTCGAATGCTCCTAAGTCGTCGGCCCAAAGAAACGATTCGCCCCGCAGAGCAATGTTGGATGGAAAAAACCGAAACATCGCATACAAGATGGGCATCTGCAAAAGCCCCGGGATGCATCCAGCGAGTGGGTTGACTCCGGTTTCCCGATATAGGGCCATGGTCGCTTGTTGCTTCGCCATAGCGTCGTCCTTATGCTTCTCGTTGAGCGCATCGATCTCAGGACGGAGCATCTTCATCTTGGCCGAAGACTTGAAGTTTTTCCACGTAATAGGAGACAACGCGAGCTTGATAATCAACGTAATCACCAGAATGATGATGCCCGCAGAAGCCATGTATTGTGTCAGAAACGAGTAGAGAGGAAGGATGGCATGGCGGTTGACCCATCCAAAAATCCACCAACCATAATCCGTGATGCGGTCCGCTTCTTCCAATTCGGTGGCTTCAAGGGCCATTTGCTCATTGGGGCCAAAATAGAAGGTGAGATCAGCTGACGTGTTGGAGCCGACTTGCGATCCCTTCAATGGCAGTGCAGCGCTGTACAACATGGTGGCTGACGAGTCCTCTTCAGCCAATACCGTTTCAAGTTCAGCGCCAACACCAAAGCCTTCCGGTGTTGCCACCAAAGCGGAGAAAAAATTCTGTTTGAAGGCCATCCATTCAAGTGGAAGTTCTGTGGTCAACTCATCAGAACGGCCATCTGAGAGGTAATCCCGACCCATGCCTTGTTCTTTGAAGTAGATAGAACTGTGCTGGACCTCCCACTCGAGCCCTTTTTCATTGTTCAAACCAGTTGCTTCCCACACCAGAAGCATGTCTTCTTCGACCTCTTGATTCAAGCCTTCCAGAATCAATTGAGAGCTCAACTCATAACCAGATATGGTATGGGTCCAAACCAATGATTGATTTTCAGATACCTGAGACGTCAAGGTCACCGTACTATCGTTGATCTGATCACGACCAAAGTTGAGATCGGACAATGACACTGGGCCAATGGCGCCGTCGACATCCAAGATCAATTCAAGGTTGCTTCGTTGTGGATCCCATAAGTTTACATCCTCCCCGCTGTGGTAGTTTTTGAATTGAGACAATGTTGCTTTTGTCGGCAATCCTCCGCGGCTAGCGAGGGATACATCAAGAAGCGAAGAACTCAGGAGGTAGGTCGTGTCGTTGCCTAACGCGCCAGCAGCTAGAGCGCCAAAACGAATCCGCAAGGCATCATCGAGCAACTCGAATTGCTCGTTTTCTTGCGGCGCTAATGTGGCAGTCTCGATCCGCAGGGACTCTTGAAAAGCCATTTCGTCAGCGTTCGCAATGCTGTCAAGGCGCGCCGTTTGTTCTGCGGCTTCCAGTTCTGCGATGGCCGCCTGTCGCTGCTCTTCAGTAGGTTGTGTATACCAGATATATCCGATGTACAAGCCCACCATTAAGATGATGCCAATGATGTTATTTCGATCCATATTCGTTCGCGAAGGTAATAGGTTTTATAAGAGTGATAGCGCGGCTCGGTTACCACATTTCTTGGCCGTTTGCCGTCCAAATTTTCCGCTGCTTCATCACCAATTCGATCAACTCACGAACGCACCCTTTCCCACCGGGTCTGGAGCTGATAAAGTCACACACTTCAAGGATTTCGGGCGCTGCGTCAGCAGGGCATGCAGACAAGCCAACTTCGCGAAGCAACGGCAGATCTGGCATGTCATCTCCCATATATGCCACCTGTTCCATGGTCAAGCCCTTGTTTGCTAAGATGGTTTTCATGACAGCGACCTTATCGCTGCTTCCGATGTGTACATCGGTGACCCCCAAACTTTCCATGCGATTGATTATGGCCGTTTCACGACCTCCAGTGATGATCGACAAGTCTATTTTTTGCTTTGAAGCCCATTGCACGGCATAACCGTCTCTCACAAACGCTTGCCGCAATTGTCCACCGTCTGGCATTAGCAATACCGTGCCGTCAGTGAAAACGCCGTCGTAATCGAAGGCGAAGAGGGCAATTTTTGAAAAGTCAGGAATCGTGCTCATAGGAGGTGTCGCTATTTGAATCGTTTTGCGCCGGTTGTTCATGCATCCCTTGTATGCTGGCCGTCATAGCTTCATATACAGAAAGCCATTCAGGATTTGAGTTCAAGGCTTCTCGATGTGCTTGCAATACATGTTCTTCTCGCCGCAATGCTGGGCCAGTTTGTTGATTGAAAGACGCGCCGAGCGTTCCTTGCTCCAAAATTGTTTGAATGAGGGGCTCGAACGTGGACCACGGGAGTCTAGACTTTGCTGCCAATGCTTGCGCAATGGATAAGCTGTGGTTGCTAAAGTTGGAAGCAAAAACGGCAGCGAGATGAGCGGCTTTCCGTTCAATGTCTGACAAGCTATGGAGCTGTGATGCGATTTTTTGTGCAAAGGGCATCAACAGCTGTTGGGCTTCGTCGTCAGTCGCGTTGAGGACCAACGGGAAAGTCGATCCTGCGCTATGGCTTTCTTTGCGGATGGATTGAATGGGCCAAATGGCTCCTCCAGGACGTGTTGGTAAGGGGAGTGCCCCGCTAAAGTGCACAACCAACGGACCTGCAGGCAAACGGCCAATGATCTCAAAAACGCTATCATCTGATGTCGCAACCAAAATGGCGTCCAATGTGCTCGGGAAATGTCTCGGCGATGCAAGGGGTTGGAGATCGGAATTCCAAGAGAGTGGCGATTGCTTGCGGTTATAACAGGCAACGATTTCGATGCCGTGCTCAAGCCAAGCGCGACCCAGTGCCGTAGCAACGTTTCCTGAACCGATCAATCCAATGCGCCGAATGCTTTTCATGCGCTCTTGGATTGTTGGTCCCTTTGCCATCGCGCTGCGACGGCTAAGAACGAACCGATGGCCATGAGGATACATCCAATCCAAAGCCAGTTGATTTGCGGAAAAATAACCGCCTGCATCACCACGAAATCACGTCGAACCGAAATGTGCTCCCAAACAGTTAATTCCAAGGTCTCCGCTTGTGGGTTAAACGATTCAATTCGCATTTGGACTCCAAAGTCTTCAGCCTCGTAAAGATCAGGAATGATGAGACTGTCCCGAACGATGTAGAGCGGTTCATGGGTTTGAATGCGTGTTTGGTTGTCGAGCTGAATGCAGGCAACGACAGCCAAGTCATCATCCAAGAGTCCACGAACGGGGCGTTCTTCATCCCGGATGGCTCGCAAGCTATCAACGGTTAGCAAGGTTCTACCAACGAGCATGCTGTCGCCCACTTGAACGGTATGCGTTTTGCCTCCCATCCAACCGTTCTCATCGGTTTCGGGTGGTGTGACACGTCCCCATTTTATGTGCGTATAAAGATCTTTGTGCAGCCAATGCCGTGTGTCCGGCTCAGGAGCGTTGCCCATTTGTTCATTGAGCTGAATCCGGGGTTCGAGTGTGAATAGCTGTTCTCCTGCAATTCCAGACTTCCAAATTTGAGCTTGATTTGCTTGACGCTCATTGGGGAAGGGGATGAACATCCAATGGTCTTCCATGTCGTCCGAAAACAGCTTGGAAGCTTCGTGCGTTTCGTGGGCTTCAAAGACCATTCCATCAAAGAAAACGACATCACCAGGAGCATATGAATTCGGCACTCTTTCGAAGTAATCCATTCGAAATTTTACGTGTATTCCTTCTTGGTGTTTTTCGCGGTAATGAACAAAATAGGGGCCCATAGACAGGGTGTCACCCTCCATGATCAGAAGGTCTTCTCTGTTGTTGAGTTCCTCATTGAGAGAACTGATGTCACCGATCTGATTTTTAGAAATGATTTCTTTCTGGCTGGTACTGAGGACTGCACCAAAGAGGACGAGTCCAAAGCCGACGTGGGCCAGAGGGGATCCGATTTTTCTCCAGTGGCCACGTGCGACGGTCATCAAGTAATCGAGATTGGATGCTACGGCGAAAATGGCCGCAAAAAGCAAGGCAACCCGAGGGGATTCATACCATTCGTACGGGAAGAAATACAGGAGCATTCCTATGAGAACGATGGATGCAATCAAGGGCAAAAACAGGGACCGCAACACCCGTTGAATGTTGGATTGCTTGTATTTGAGCCATTGAGCAAAGCCCATGGCCAACAGAATCAAAACGGCCAACGGAATTTGAACCAAATGGTACGTTTGATCAAAGTCTGTTCCTGGCGCCAAATTGTGCTTGGCTAAATCGAGCAATAGATCGCTGTTCCAGCGGGTTCCCAATTGGGTGAGTTGGTCACTCCACGGTTCAAGAAATCGATTGAAGACGGGTAAGCTCGTTTGCCAAGTGATGTGCATCGCACTTACAAAAAGCAAGAGGGAGCCGACGAACATCCAAAAGTCTCGAGACCAGAGTGATTCTTCTTCTTCCGTTCTCTGGATGTCTTTTAAGTAAGCACGAACCCCCGCCGCAAACATGGTGGCAATGAACAAGGAAATGGCTTCAATGGCCCACCCTTTCAATGCCAGTAAAGTGAGCAATAGGCAGATGAAGAGCAAGGCACGTCGCCATTTTTTTGACTCTACCAATGCGATATGCGCCAAAGCAATAAAGCTGATGACGTAAACCAATAGCTGAGGTAAAATGCCACTGTCTACAAAACTGTGTACCGACGTGTCCCCGAGTACGCCTGATTTGGTTAGAAACGTACTGTAGAGTACCAGGATGAATGAGAGAAGGGGGAAATAATAGGTGCTAAATAACGCGGTGGGATGTTTGCGGTTCCTGTTGATGAGCAACAAGTGAGCACCAGCAACCAAAACGATCCAGGGTACGAGTGAGGAGTTCTCAACAGGATCCCATGCCCAAAAACCACCAAAGCTGAGCGCTTCGTAAGCCCAGGCGCCTCCCATAAGGATGCCCGTACCCAAAATGCCCACACCGAAAAAAGACCAACGCAATGCAGGGCGCATCCAAGAGCGGTCCGATCGGTTCATAAGCCCTGCAATGGCAAAAGCAAAAGGAACGGATGTGGAGGCAAAACCGAGGAACAGGGTCGGGGGATGGATCGTCATCCAATAATTCTGCAGCAACGGGTTCAGGCCTTGGCCATCTTGAAATAGCGGAAATGCAGTCAGGTAATCGGCTCGCGTTGTCCATGGCAATCCGAGATTGCTCGGAGCTTCACGAAGCAGAAGGAAAGGGTCAAGACCCAATTGAAAATCGCCGAAGTAGATTCCCAAGAGCATTGAAGTCAGAAAGACTTCAATCGCTGCCAAAACAGCCATCACTTGAGGCGTCCAAATGGTTTTTTTACGGAGTAGAATCAGTCCGAGCACATTGTGCCAAAACATCCACAGTAAAAACCCGCCCTCTTGCCCGCCCCAAAACGCGCTAAAGATGAAGCGCATGGGCATCACATTGTTCAGGTGCTTCCAGATGTATTGAAACTCATACCGGTGACTCGCAAACAAGAAAAACACCATTCCAATGGTTGCAAACGTACTCAAAGCATGCACTTGAAAAGCCCGTTTCCCCCACTGATACTCCCCACGAATGAGGGAAACGACAGAAACAAGAGATGAACCAAACGCTAAGGCAATCAGAAAGCGGCCGATCCAAGCTGCTTCAATCCACTCACCACTGAATAGTGTTTCCATTAGGAATTAGGATAGTGGGTCCTCGTTTTCTGAAAGAAGAACGTGGTTGTTCTCATTGTACTTCGAAGGGCATTTCATGAGCATTTCCGTGGCATGAAATTCACCGTCTTTCATGGTGCCGTAAAGATCAATGGACTCGCTGTTTTCGAGCCCTGTCGGCTTCGCTTTCAACAGTCTTACTGGGCGTCGGGCACCTGATTTGTCCTCCATGAGGAAAACGGTTAAGGTCGGGTCCGTTTCTGGGTCATAAACGACGGGCTCCTCGCGTACCAAAGAACCTGAAATCTTACATTCCTCACCCACCATGCTCTCGGCTTCTATAAACCCTACAGAGCGACTTGTTGATGTGAATGTCGCGATGAAAGTGCCTACCAATGCGGCGACTAAAATTAAGCTGACAATGTGCGATTTCTTCATGAAAATAGTCCTTTAGTCAGACGGGGCATTCTTTTTTGAATTCAACAACTCCTCCATTTTACTGAGTCGGTTTTCTGCGCGCAACAGCCACCACGCCATTCCAATGAAAATAACACAGGCTACTCCAACGACAACATAAGCCTTCCCTGACCCTATGAACCAACCTTCTAGTGGGTTTGTTTGCAAAAGAATAAACATCATGGCAACAATTCGATTTGGCGGTTGACGCGCTTCATGCGCAACGTGACGAGGTACATCCAGATTCCGAGCAGCATCCATCCAATAATCGCCGGATAAAAGACCGCTCGCAACGCACTATTCAAGTCATATGTATTGAATCCTGGATTCCCGCCTTTACCCGGATGAAGGCTTTCTGAGAATCGGGGGAGCACCATGAGTAAGATGACGAGGATCACAAAGGCAAACAGGTTGTAAACAGCGGACAAACGACTTCGGAGGCGCTCATCTTCAACCGCTTGACGCAATACCATGTAACCAGAATACACCAACACCGTGACCAAAGCACCGTTGAGTTGTGGGTCATCTACCCACCAAGCACCCCACGTAAATCGCGCCCACAGACTCCCTGTGAGAAGCCCGAGGACTCCAAACCAAAGCCCGACTTGAACACTCGCTTCGGCACGCTGGTCATCCAACTGATTTCGCGGATTAGACAGGAGCTTGATTGAAGAAACGAATCCGATTCCCATCAGTAAGAACATGGTGAACCACAAGGGGACGTGTAGCATCAAATTTCGAATCGTCTCGATGATTCTCGGTTGATAGGGGAAGTGAAAGCCCAAATTCCCAGGGTGCTCAACAAAAGAAGGTGCAGGCCACGTTGCCTGGGCATCAATGAAACGGTCCGAAAGAAAGAGCCCGTTTTCAAGGAGCAAGGTGCCGTCGATGGGGTGATTGATCAAAACGTTCCAAGACTTGGCTGGCAAGGAGTAGGGCAATGTCAATCCTACAGTCGCATGGTTTGCGTCGTCCACTCGAATAACTTCCAGAGCGGCCAGTTGGCTTTTTGACTTCACAAACACCTGAAGTGCATCCGGGTCGTCATCCCAGTGTGTCCCATATCCGATGAGTTGGTATTCGGGTACAGAACGGTTTTCAGTCGACGACGAAATGACGCGCTCGACATTCTGAAACTCCAATAAACCCGGGCCGAGAGGCACCAAAAAGGTGATGGCAAAAACATAGGCCAGGAGCAAAATCCCAAGTGCTTTCCAAAGAGTGTTTTTCATCGCGAATTAATCACGCCAAAGGTAAGGGAAGAGAATGAAGCCAAGGGCACCAATGCCACCAGTTAATGCTGCCAAGAAAAGCAAATGATGTGCGGTATCGATCCATAGAATGCCCTTCAGAATATCCGTTCCATAACGCGTTGAAATCAAAACAATTGGAATGATCAGAGGCAATCCCAAAACGGCGGTTAATCCAAATCCAGCACCTGCCCGCGAGGCGATTGCACTCAAGACACTCAGAAGCGAGGCAAACGCCAGCGCAGTGCACTCTAAGCCCAAAAGAAAAGACAGCCCTTGGCGTGGATTGAAATGTTCTGAACCCAAGAAGAGCGTGAAAGAAAGGAAAATCAGAACTGACAACGCACTCAAAATAGCCGAGTAGAATGTCATTCGAGCCAGGATCCATTCTCCAGGTCGAAGTGTTGTCTTGAGATACTTGCGCATGGCCTCCGAGTCTTCTGGCCACGGTTTGGCGACTGCATTGAACGCAGAAAACATGAGGACGACCCAGGCCAAGGCATTCCACGTTTCAGATGAAGCCCGTCCGCCCGCAACTTGATAACATGCATAGACAGATGCCAGTGCAAAAAGCAAGAGGCCTGCCAATCCGTGCTTTTGTCGCCATTCCATTCGGAATGCGTGGGCCGTTAAAAAGCGGTATCGGGACCAAGCAGATGATCGGCTCATGCGTTCACTCATTAGTGCAAAAGGTTCATGGGTTTTGCAATAACTTGGAACAGTCGGGCCATGTTTCGGGCGTCTTCAATGGCGCGGTGTTGTGTTCCAGAATATGAAAGTCCCTCTAGCTCCAAAGCCGACTTCAAACCGATCTGGTTTTTACTGCCTTTCCACTTGCTGTAGTGATGCTGTAAACACGCATGATAACGCAGCCAGGGCATGTCAACGTCATGCAATTTGCCGTCGTTTAACAACTGACGCTTGTCAAATTCACCCCAACTCATCAATACCGTGCGCACAGCATTTGGAGCCATCCAGTCTTCGAACTCCTCAACGGCTTCATCGAATGGAGGTGCTCCATCTACGTCACGTTGCGTGATGCTCGTCAGTTCGCTGCAGAATGGGGATATTTTCGGATGCAATTTGGGTTTGATAAAGGCACAAAACTCATCGATAATTTCGAGAGATTCGTTGACTTTAACAGCCCCAATTTCGATGACCTCCACGTGCTTTGGAGCTCGGCCCCTCCAGCATGTAGCTTCCAAATCGTAAATGATGAAATGGCGCTCCTCCATGTTCTTCAAATATACA
>CAJWIF010000089.1 GCA_913041135.1 uncultured Flavobacteriales bacterium | reverse complement strand
CGCGCTATTAACTGGAATCAACCGCCCCACTGTGAAATACCCGTGACGTCTTTGGACCGGACCTGAACCTTGAAAGCCCATCGATTGCTCAATCAAATGCGGAATTGATAGTCCAAAATACCAATCATCGCGAAAGGCCATAGCGCCAAAACCGGCATTGAATGCAGACTCTGAATAGGCCATTTCTTGTAAGGGATCCCCCAGATCATGCACTTGCAAAGAGGCGAAATCGTATCGATTACTTTGAACGCCGAAAGACAGACCGGTAGAAATTCGAAACCCTTGAATCACCTCAGGCAAATGGTACGCCACATGGGCCATGAATTCACTGTGGCCCCGAGCACCACTGCGGTCATTCATCGCTGTGAAACCAACCCCCATCCGATCTCGAAAAATGGGAGCATGCGTAGAAAAAAACTGGGTTCGAGGCGCCCCTTCCCAACCAACCCATTGGGCCCGGTGAATCAAGGTCGTGCGGAGAACACCCTCTGTTCCGGCATGCGCCGAATTGTATTGCAGCGGATTTCTGAGATAAAGGGAAATCTGAGCGTCTTGCTGTCCTATCGCCGGCACGAAAAAACCCAACAGAGAAGTCAGCAAGAAGAGTGACTTGATTTCCTTCATCGTTCCTCGTGTTGCAGTTCAATGAATCCACGATAAGGCTTCTGGGACTTCTTCCGTGTATCGATGAGATAATAATAGGTCCCCGCCGGCAGCAACTTATTGGAACCGATCGCTCGATCCCAGAATCCGGTCCAGTCATTTTCATACGGATCCGCTTCGAACACTTCGGTACCCCATCGATTGAAAATCTGCACCTTATTGTCAGGATACATGAACAGGTTCTCAATGATCCAAACATCATTGAACCCATCGTCATTGGGTGTAATCAGTTGATTGACGATGATCGGTGTCAACGGATAGCAGTCTACAGGAAACGTTCCCTGAACGGTGCATCCTCCTGCATCGGTCACCTCCACATCGTAATTTCCTTCGTCGACACCATCCAAGGTGGAGTTGTTTTGAAATAGGGTCCAACTGAAACCATAGCCACCCTGTCCACCGCCACCCGACACGACCAAAGAACCATTGGATTCCCCACATTCAGAGGGCGTCATCTCCACCAAGTCCACCGTCAACACCGGAAAATCCGTCAAAATGACCGTGGCCGAATCCGCACAGTTGGACGCATTCGTGACCAGGACGGAATAGGTTCCTGCAGACAGCCCATCGACATACGCATCATCCACCCCAGGCAACGACCACGTATAAACAGCTTCGTTGCCAGCATCGGTCAGGACTTCAATCCATCCATCATTGCCTCCATTGCAATTTGGAGGCTCGGCACCCGTTGCCAAAATGTTGATGGGTGTTGGTGGGAGCACCTCCACTTCAAACTCGGCTGAGCAGCCCGTAATCCCATCGATCAGAATCAAGGTATAGCCACCGGACTCGTTGACCAAAACCGAAGACCCAGATTGACTGACAACGCCAGGCCCCGTCCATTGAAAATCTGGATTTTCCGCGCCAGTTGACGCGTCAATGGAGGCTGTCAAATCCAAACAATCCAATCCGCTATTGGGGGAAACAGACAACGTCGCTTCGGGCATTGGATTCAGGGTTACATTGAATGTCATGTCAACCGCTGGACAGTCCGCTAGCTGCGCCGAAACTACGATGGTCGATTCAATGGCTTCGCCGGTATCATTCAAAGACGCCAACCAATCAGGAACATATCCATTTCCAGTTTCCGGCAAGCCCACATCCACATTGGAGTTTTCCCATGACCATTGGACCCCATCAATTCCCGAGTCATAATCATCGATGGAAACTTCCTCATTGGAACAGATGGACACATCGGGCAATGGCGGAATCACCACCAGAGGCAGGACATCAATCTCGACCGTCACCGGCAGTGCAGGGCATTGCATATCGGGGGTGAAGACAGTATATGTCACCGTCTGAATTTCAGTGGAAGTGTTGACAAGTTCATCGTTCAAAGGGCTCCCGACACCTGCAGAGGCTCCTGTGACAAACAAGGGCGGAGTTGGGACCCACCCGAATCCCATGCCTTCCACATTCCCTTCGATTTCTACTTCAAAAGGCTCGTTGGAGCAAATGGGGAGGTCGATATCTCCAATCGATATCACAGCGACCGGCAACACCTCAATCGTCCACAGCGATGCCGGATTGGCCATGCAACTCACTCCGGCCTCGATCTCAACGTAAAGTGGCTCATCCCCTTCATTGACCAAAATCCAATCGTCCGGCGACTCCAGTGGCCCGAGACCAATTCCAGCAAATGGAATAACTCCATTTAGTCCTGCATCCGGATTGGCCAACCAGGTAATGAGATAACCCGGTTGGGATGAATTCCAAGTGATGGGATTCACAGTGTCTCCACTACAAATGGTGGTTTCCACGCTAGAAGGCGTCACCGTTCCAAATGGGATGACGGCAATCACTTGCTGTACCGAATCCTCCCCGCAAGCATTGCCCGTATGCAACCAAGCATGGTATAAGCCCGGAGCATCAAAACCCAACTCAATGGATTCTGAACCGGGGGTCCATTCACCAAAAGAATAATCTTCTCCACTGGCTCCATTCGATGCACCGATGGTGCCAGATTCCAAAACATACCCCGTAGACTCTTCAATGCTCCAATAAACCAGTGTTGAGTCATTGCATCCGTCAATGGTTACATTTTGTCCAGGTTCACCCGTGCTGATCAAAGTGACCACATCAGAAATACAAACGGGATTGAAGGGCTCCATTGATATCTCCGGATCCGGTGCCGATGACACGGTAATAGGACCAATGGTCACAACAGTTGGAATGCCATTGGCCGAGCACAAGTTGGACGCCACCAATGTGGCTGAGTATGCATTTTGAAGTGGCGGCAAAATCGGCGATATGATGTACTCCTCGCCACAAGAGTTTTCTACGAAAGTGTGGGTCAACGTGGTGTCATTGGACGTAGAGAATGACTCAATGAGCGTGATATCGGAATAACTGACGATATAATCAATGGGGACGTTATTGGCTAGCACTTCTAACTGGTAGTCAGACGGAGTGCAGGTATTCTGACCTGACCCCGATACCGTCACAATAGGCGCACTGCCATTGAACACACGATACGTTCGCAAAATGGAGCACCCGTTGCTCAGCGTCACCGTGTGTTCAAGCCAGAATTCTCCGATGGGGTAAACATGATCAATGGACGAGTCGATGAGATCATCTTGACTAGAATCTGGCGAGCCATCTCCCCAGTCAAAATTTTGCTGCACCGTATTCGGATGGTTTGACAAAAAAGAGAAAAGCTGGCTCTCATCCGAATTGCATCGACGAAATGTCGGAACCGACCCGACCATTTCCGATGCATACGCCTCGTCTGTTTGCAGCAGCAGCAAATCGGAAGTAGGTGACGCCAACACTTCAATATTCAATGTGAAAACTGAAGGCGGAAATCCGTTGTTGTTATCCACTGTGAGTGTAGCTAACACATTGCCAACAGGCATACCATACGTCACGATAATGGGACCTGTATCGGAGGAAAACCCAGGTGAAGCTCCAAGTCCAAACTGCCAATCATATGACACCAACGGCCCTGTATCTTGAGACAAATCAACAAAGCCTACAGGCTCACCGACACAAATTATCAAGTTTCCATTCGTGCTGGACGGAATCGTCGTGAACCCCGCAATGGGGGATTGAGCCGATACATTGAATTGATTCAATGTCGCCAAAAAGACAAACGAAGCAACTTGAATAAAGTGATTCACTTACGATAATTACATAAAAACCGTGACAGATTCCTTTGCAATTTAATAAATTCCAATCCAAAGCTTTACTTTTGAATAAGTTCGTTATGAAAATCAAATCAACAACTTTAAGAGTAGCCGTTGCGCTGTGCTTCCTCGGAGGGAGTTCAACCGTTTTTTCGCAAGACCCCGATTTTTCGCAATTTTTCAACAACCCCATCCATCTCAATCCCGCCTTCGCTGGAGCCTATGGATTGCCTGGGAACATCCCGGAGTCTCCTCGACTGAGCGCTTCGCAGAGGGTTCAGTGGCCTTCGTTGTCCGGGAAATTCATAACGAATTCAGTGAGCTACGACCAATACTTTCCGAGTATTTCTGGAGGATTGGCCATAAAGGTCATGGATGACGACGCTGGAAATGGAACATTGAGCACCCGATCTGCTAGCCTAGCCTACAGCTACAGAAATCGATTGAATCGAAAGTGGCACTTCAATCTAGCCCTTGAAGCCGGTTATTTCGAAAAGTCTTTGGATTGGAGTAAACTCAGTTTTCGTGATATGATCGATCCTTCGCAGGGATTTGTTTATACAACACAAGACATTTATCGAGGAGGACGTGTGCGCGGTGCCGATTTCCGGGCAGGCCTGTTGCTACACAGCAATCGATTGGTGATTGGCCTGGTGGGCAGTCATTTGAATGAGCCCAATGAGTCAGTCGCTGGAGGCACGAGCAACAGCCCTATACCCGTGAAACTGACTGGACACATTGGAGGAACCTTGTATTTAAAGGATAAGGCTAATGTCAAATCGAGTTTATTTCCTCAATTGATGATTCATCAGCAGGGTGATCTAACGCAAGTCGTAGTGGGAAGTAATTTCAATATTGAACCCGTAGGCTTGACCCAAAACATGAACTCCCGAGTCATCCTTTCCGTCGGTGGATGGTACCGTGGAATACCGCGCACCTCGTACAGAGATGCATTCTTGATTTACTTTGGAATTGAAACGCTTTCGCTTCGTGCCGGATACAGTTATGACCTAACACTATCTCAATTGACGCCCGCTTCGGGCGGTGCTCACGAGATCAATCTCACCCTCTTTCTCCCAAACCTCAGTTTCAAAAGTCAATTAAGGAAAAAGTATTTCTGCCCTTCCTGTGATTGGACTTTATTGAATACTGATGATTGGATGTCCCCAATCCGACTCAATGGTGCCGCAGGTGATCGACTACGTTTTTGGCAGGGACGGCGAATCATCAAAGGAAAACAATCCACATCCAACAATTAAAATAACCGTGAATTCGGGAAGAAACGATTGTTCCGAAAAAACTAATTGCATCACTGGCAAGTGGAGAGTTTAGGCCCAGGATCTTGTCACTGCTGCATTCTTGATTGTTTAGAAACGCGCTCAACCACTGTCAATCCAACCCTATGAAGGTCAATTTTTCCAACAATGCTCACCGGGGTTTATTTGCGCTCGCATGGGTTGTTATTTTCACATCTTGCGCTGGCCCCAGCAATCAACTCATCGGGCATCATGAAGCGAATGTGCAAAATTTGACAGAACGGGTTGAGTCCCTCATCCGAGAAAACGCCTTGCTCGACCAAGACAACGCAAAGAAGCAAGAAGAAATCAATCGTCTCCGCAATGAATTGGCGCAAATGAACCAGCCCAACTCTGGATTGAATCACTCCGCGCTCAACACCAAGGAGTCCAACTCCTTGAATAATAGAAACAACATAGCGAGTCAATTGAGCCAATTGGTCGCATCCGGAAACTCAAAGGTCCCTGCCTACATCGATGGCGGCATTCAAAGACCATTGAACGTGAGCTTGGATCAAATGGAGGAAGTCATCTCCATCGCAAAATCGTATCTGGGTACTCCGCATAAAACTGGAGGAACCTCACATTCTGGAATCGATTGCTCTGGCCTCGTCGTAACAGCATTCAAGGCCATAGGCATCCATACATTGCCACGTACAGCGCTAGAAATTGGCCGTTATGGCAGAGTCATCGCGAATACTGATGATTTCAGACGTGGCGATTTGGTTTTTTTCACCAATACTTACACAACTTCGAAGCTCATCACCCATGTTGGGATTTGTATGGGCAATGACGCTTTCATTCATACCTCTAGCAGCAAAGGTGTGACCATCGGAAATCTCAAAACCAACTCGTATTGGAAAAAGCGAATCCTTTTTGGAACCCGCTTGAGCAACTAAATTCAGCTGGTTTTGCACTCGGACAGAACACAGACACAACTGATATAAATCAATGCTCCCCAAGTCCACCTTTCGCAGCGTAATCAGCGAGGTAGGCAAACGGCGCATTGAGCTCTCCTGACAGCGTCGTCTCACTTGCAGCACGCAAGATGCCATCATCGTCCCCTGCAATGAGCAACGGGATGACATGTTCCATCAATTCACGACCAAACCCCTCGGAGGCATCGCGCGGCAACTCACATGGCAGGTTGTCCACTGCCATCACCGTGATCGCATCAGGATGGTCCAACGTGCATTCTGATTCGGTTCCAGGATCATAGCCGTAAAGCGGGTCTGCAATAGTCGAAGGACGCAAGGTGCACGCAACGGGCCCGTCAATGTCACAGGAAATGTCCGCTACCACCTTGACCGACCAGGCCGGGTTGCGCATGTCTTCTCGAGTGAATAAAAACGGCGATCCATCTGCCCAGAAATGTCCGGCAATGAACAAGTCGGCACGCTGTCCAAACGGCATGAAGGTGCTTTGGTATCCGGTAGCGTCATCGACAAACTCATCATAATCAAACGGCTGCCCATCGATGCGTTCATTGTAATCATCCACCTCCAAGTGCACATAGACCGGGTCCGGAAAATCCATGCGCAAGAAATCGTCCTTGTGAACGCCTCTTAAATTCATGTATTTCAGAACCTCCAAAGCTCCTTGTCCAACCCGACCGCTTCCCGTCAAGACAAGGCGAAAATCATCGGGTAAATCCGCTGACTTGGCATGGTCCAACATTTCCTTCAGGTCACGGCACTCGATGGCCTTGGGCAATGAGAAACGACCGCTTTGAAGTCCATACGCTCGTATCCCATTGTAAGCACCGACCAGTCCGGCCCATCGTCCAAAACCGATGATCCGCTTGCCACTAGAGCGCTTCAGCATTTCATAGTCGATCAACCGAATTTTTCGTTTCAGCACCCCAGCCAATAAGGAGGCATTGTACGGCTGCAATTTGTGTGTGTGACTGAAGAAGAGGTAGGTCTTGGACGGAATAAGGTCCTCTACATTGACCTCCTTTACTCCAATCAAGACATCACACGAACTCAAATCCTCCTGAAGACGCAGTCCTGCAGCCACATATTCCGCATCGGTTATGCGACGCACAGGACTCGGTTGGACGACGATTTCCAATTCAGGATGGCGCTCAATTAAGGTCGCGCATTGTCCCGGTGTTAAGGGAACCCGCTGATCGGGAGGGGTCTTGCCTTCTCGGACAATACCGAGGCGCAAAGGATGTTCTGGGGAATATTGCAATGTCGATGGCTCTACGAGACCAAATTACGGGCATCCGCTCGCGTTGACCGCATCTTTTCCGGTTCTTATCGAACGTTCATTGTTGAGCAATGAAGCGGTAGGTCAACGTTCCCGAAACGGGACCATCCGTCGAAGCGCGGAAGGTGGAGCGTCGGGCACTGCGTAACGCCTCATCGATCAAACAAGCAAGGACTGACTCAGAATGATCGGGTGCATCAGAAACCTTGGCGCCTTGCAAGGACACATTGCGCACACCTCCAGCAGACGTTACTTCCACCATCACGACTACGACTCCTCCGCCACGGCAACGATACCCCGGCATATCCAATTGAAGCTCCTCTCGGCCGGGCACATCAAAGGCAACAGTGACTTGTCCGTCATAACGACTGTCCCACTCTTCGTATGTCTGGATGTTTTCACGCTGACCATCATCGGGAACCGCTTTCAAACCAAAATCCTTTTGTTCCGCTCCCAACCGCGCAAATTCGGCATCTTCCAAGGCGCGTAGTTCTGCTTCTACATCTGCAGCCATTTGCTGTTCATCTTGATTTGCTCCCGACGAACGACGTTCTGTAGATACGGATTTGGAAGCATCTGATCTCAAATTGGCCACCTCACTCTCCATCCGCTGGCTCAAGAATTCTTCAAGGGTGCGCTCAACGGGAGTATCTACCTCAGACCATTGACCAACGGCGACTTCCACAAAGTTCGTTTGGGGAGCGCTCGTGCCATGCAAAGGTTGAATCCACAGAACCAACAAGGTCGCTGCATGCAATCCCAACGTCAGGGTGATGGCCAACCAAAAGCGATTTCTCTGCTTGTTTTTTGGATCGCCTAAGTGCATCAATCAAGTATGATCGAGGTCTCCCGTTTCCATGTATCGACAGTGATACTTCGGTCGCCTCTGAAATAATAAATACCTGTCTTTGTGACGACTTTTCGATACCGCACGACCAAGTTTCCTGTTCTCACAGTGCGCTCAATGACCAATCCATTGGGGATGTCGTAGGATTCCTCATGGATGCCCATCAAGACTTCTTGATCTTCCTCCGAAAGGACATACGCATCTTTGTCGTTGGTCTCTGAATTGGCCTTTTCCAACCCTTCCATGCGGGAGTCGTATGCCCTCCGATCCGCCTCTGTCTTGCGCTCAGACAAACGCCGATTCACTTGCCTTTCCTTTCTTCGAACTTCCGCATAGCGCTCCTGGGAGCGTAAATCAGCACCCTCACCAACTTCTCGGTATTGCCGTGTTTTATCGTCTGCATTTTCGGCATTGACCGAACGCCGATCCGCTGCAGCCCGATTGATTCCACGAAACACGTTTCGCCAGTTTCGCTTTTTCTGCTCCAATTCAGGAACAGCGAGAGCGAAGTCACGACTCCGATTTCGTTTCAAACGAGCGCTTTTATCCTTTTTGACTTGTGCGGTTTGCGCACCTTGTTCTTGCAGTTCACGTCCATTTTGCGCCGACTGACCCGCATTCCGCTCGTACCCTTCTAATTGGTCATTCAACGAATCCACACGACGACTCTGCGCATTGACGGCATCCTGCACCATGGCTTTTTGCCCGCGCTCCAACGCACTCATATCAACCAAGTCTCCTTCGATACGCAAATTGGCCGCGAGAGCAGATTGCCGCTGTAAATCCGCAGCTGCCAACTTCTTATTCTCCACATCCAATTGACGGGAACGCTCTTCACTTTTCAACGCCTCTCGGTAATACAGCTCGACCTCATCACTTTCTTGGCTATTCATCGCCGAAGCCAATTCCTGAGCACGGTTCCGCGCTTGATCCTCAGCACGTTGGCGGTCTGCATTGGCTTGCTCCATGCGAGCTCGTTCGACATCCAATCGACGCTGCCGTTCTGCTTCTTCACTTTGATCGGCTGACGCATCCGCTTGTTCCGCTTCACGATCAGCCGCAGCACGCTCGGCCTCCAAAGCAGCCCTCCGG
>CAJWIF010000088.1 GCA_913041135.1 uncultured Flavobacteriales bacterium | reverse complement strand
CTCTGAGATGGTTTTTACCGCGCGCATCGAATTTCATGAGCGTTACGGGCTGTCCCTTTTCATTGAAAACGTCGACCTGCGTCACATGCTCGGCGAGATGGAGCGGAGAAAACAAGCCACCGTGTCTCGCCTGCAAGAGCTGGGCGCTTTTGAGCTCAACAAGCGGCTTCCCATGCCCGCCGCTCCGCAGCGGATTGCCTTGGTCGGATCACCTGGGACAAGCGGCTTCCGGGATTTCATCTCAAAGACGTTGTTGCACCCGTCCCAACGGCGCATTCATGTGCAAGCATTCGCCTCTTCCGTGCAAGGAACAGCAGCGCCCAAGGGACTCATAGAAGCATTGCAAGCGGCGGAAGCCAGCGCCCCCGACTTGATTATTCTTGTACGGGGCGGCGGTTCAAAACTCGATTTAGACTGCTTCAATGATTTTGAATTGTGTCGACACATCAGCCTAATGGGCATTCCCGTGTGGACAGGAATAGGCCACGAATCCGACCTCGTCGTTGCTGATTTGGTGGCGCATTCCTATTGGAAAACACCGACCGATGTAGCCGACTCCATTGTTCGTTTATTGGAAATTGCCACAAGTGATGTGTCTGATATTGCATCCTTGCTACAACAGCGTGTGATCCACTGGTTGGAAGCGCAACAGAGAGAACTCGACCGCTTTGGATCACAAATTCAATGGTCGAGTCAAGCCATCGTCAGAAGCCAGATCAACTCCCTCCGAGCCTTGGAAATGCAATTGGGGTGGCATGCTGAGCGCTGGCTTCAATCAAAACACCAGGAAGTCAACACCCTGTGTCAATTGGTTAAACGCCAGTCGAAACAGACCTTGCTTCGACAAAGCACCGAATTGAATCAATGGCTGGTCGCCCCATTTAGAAGAGCAGAGCAACAATTACAATACCAAAAAGAGCAGCTCGCATCAATGGAAAGCTCATTGGCCGCGCTTCACCCGGAAAGAACCGTAAAAAGAGGCTTTGCCATGATGAGTCACAAGGGGGAAATCATTGCGGATCTCACTGGAGTCAAGGTCGACGAAGAGCTTAAAATCCACACCCGTTCGGGGATTGCTATCGTGACCGTTCAGTCCATTGAACCGCTTGCTAAAAACAAAAAAACAAAAAACTAGACGCCATGACACCTCCAAATCGCGACTCAACGGACATCCCTGAAAAGTTTGACGACGCTCTAGCCGAATTGCGTCAATTGATGCAAGTGCTCGAAGGGGAAGACATCTCAATCGATACCCTCACCCAGTCGATTCGAAGAGCGTCCATTCTGCTCAAGCACTGCCAACAGCAATTGCAAGCGACGGAAGAAGAAGTAAAAACACTCATTCAAGAGCTGGGAATGACTTCCGGAGAAGAATCCGCAGAAGGCGCGCAGGACTGAAGCCAGGGGCTTACTGGTTCCCTTTGCTCAGTTGATCCAACAATCCCTTCGCACCACCATCGGTAATCTCATTCATGTTTGTTGGCATTTCGCGCGTCGCTTCGCGCACTGCGATCAACTGCTCTCTGAATTGACCAACCAACGTGGTGTATGCTGCAAATTCATCGCATGCAAGCTGCGCTTTGCTCCAAGCATTGAGTTCTTCCGGAGTTCTCTCCACCAACATGCAGGCTGATGTATTCTCCGTCAAGGCTTGTGTCCAGTCTTGCACGGTCCAGTCACTGGACTGATCAGAAGACATTAACTCCGTCAACGAAGCGTTCATTTCAATCAAACAGCTACAAGCGTCTTGATCTGAAGAAGCCGAAGTTGCCCCCGTTGATTCTGTTCCAGATCCGCATGAAATCAATAGGATGGAAGCGCTCAAAGCAGTCAAAAAAGTACGTGCGTTTTTCATTTCGAATTGGGTTTTCTCATTAATCGTCTCCGCGAAGATAGCATTCGTAATCTTCAGAATTATTGCGCCTTTCGGCTTTCTTTGCAGCCATGTCGACTTCCTCCAATTCATCCTCCTCCAGAATACACCAAGTGATAAAGGCCAAGCGCTTGCCCATGGGGGCGATTTATGTCGAACAACCCCTTCCTTGCCCACAATTTGAACGCATTGGCCCCTTCCTTTTGCTGCACCATTGGCAAGATTTTCTTCCAGGCAACCAATCCCCGTATGACATAGGGGTTGGCCCGCATCCGCACCGAGGGTTCAGTCCGGTAACATGCATTTATGCAGGAGGGTTGAGGCACCGTGATTCGCTCGGCAATGACAACGTGATTCATGCTGGTGGAACTCAATGGATCGACGCGGGCAACGGCATCATTCACAGTGAAAGACCTGATGAGACACTCGCCGAAAACGGTGGCATGCTTGAATTGATTCAATTCTGGATCAACACCCCAAGTGAAGTCAAAATGAATGCCGCCTCGTACCATCCGCTATCTGCCGCTGAGACTCCTTCTTGGAGTGAATCGGGGTGGAACATCGGGCTGGTTCAAGGCCGTTGGAATGAGTACGAGTCTCCAATTGTCTCGAGCCATCCACTGCGCATTGCCAATCTGAAAACAGACGCTGCAGGTTCATCCATGAACATTCCCATCCCCATAGATTGGACCGGCTTGCTCTACGTTTTGGACGGAGCCATTCTTATCGATGGCCAAAGGACAGAAGGCCGGCACATGGCAACGATTGTCCCCGGAGAAGTTGAAAGCATTCACATTGAGAGCCTCGACGCTTGCCGGGTTTTGATGTTGGTCGGTGCGCCATTTGACGAACCCGTCATATCTCACGGACCATTTGTGATGTCAACGTATGGAGAAATTCAGAGGGCCATATTGGATTATCACGACGGAAAAATGGGAACGCTAACAGAACCTTAATGGCGCTTTGCGCCGCACACTCCCTCCTCTTTCAATCGTCGTCGCTCGAGACGACCACCACTTTCTTAACCACCTGTATAGCGCCATCATCTGAAATCCATGTGTTCTGTGATGCCTCGTGACCTGCTGTCATCTCAACATTCACCTCAACGTCTTCGCCTTCACGCGTCAGGTGCACTGCCCCGCCAGGAATTGCAAATACCGTGTCCCCTTGAAACGCTCCACCTTCCATTTCTTTGACGAACACCTGCACATCCTCTGCGTGCATCCCATCCATGAGGACCTCATGCATTGGCCCCAAAGGACGCCCCATTTTAGGAGCCGTAACGCGCCCTAGTGCAAACCCGATCATAGCAAATGCAGCAGCAATGAGTAAATGGGAATTGTCAAATTTCATTGTATTCATTTTGAGGGAATAAGGTAGTTTGTTTTTCTTATTCTCACGACCCAACCTATCTTTACGGAAGTCTCTAAATCGCCTAACCAGATCTTATGAATCGCCTATATGCCCTGTCTCTGATCGTCTTTTGCTTGCTGGGCACCTCGAAAATGTGGTCGCAAGCAGAAGATAACATCGCGCACATCTGGAATGAGGAGGTGCTTGAGGGGATTAGAAATGATTTCGCTCGCCCGACTATTCATGCTCGAAACTTACTGCATACGACCATCGCGATGTATGACTGTTGGTCGGTATACGACAACGGCCCTTCAGAACCTTTCTTCTTGGGAAAGACCTGGTCTGGCTTTGAAGCTCCATTCAATGGGGTTGTCATGCCGGAATCACCGGAAGAAATCGAAGAAGCTCGCGCGGAGGCCATTAGCTATGCTGTTTATCGGATCATGACACACCGATTTGGAGAAACTCCTAACGGCGCCATCACCCTATTCAACATCAATTCTCGCATGGCCGAGCTTGGATATGACCCTTCGATCACATCAACGAACTACGCAGATGACGGCCCTTCGGCGTTGGGGAATTATATCGCTGAGCTGATCATCGCATTTGGCTTGCAAGACGGCTCCAATGAAGCAATGGATTATGCTTCCTCGTGTTATGAGCCCATCAACCCCAACCTCCAACCCGAATTCCCGGGCAACCCCAATGTTATAGATCCGAACCATTGGCAACCCATTGAATTGACGGTTTTCATTGATCAGAGCGGCAATGTCAGCACCGACATTCCTGCATTCGTCGGTCCGGAATGGGGGTCGGTCACTCCCTTCTCGCTGGATTCAGCAGACTTGGAATCGCTCGAGCGGAACGGATGCACCTACGATGTTTGGAAAAACCCCGGTGCACCGGTTTACCTAGATTCCACTTCCGTGGCTTCGGGACTGGATGACCCGTGGAAATGGAATTTCTCCATGGTCTCGGTCTGGTCTTCCCATTTGGACCCTACAGATGGTGTGATGTGGGATATTTCTCCGGGCGGCTTGGGATCCGATGGATCGTTCGTTACTGAAGTTGAAGATTTTGCAGACTACTACGATTTCTACAATGGAGGCGGCGGTTTTACAGGACATGATTTGAATCCTGTTACCGGCGAACCTTACGCGCCGAATTTGGTTCCAAGAGGCGACTACACACGGTGCCTCGCCGAATTCTGGGCGGATGGCCCCGACTCCGAGACCCCTCCTGGTCATTGGTTCACCTTATTAAACGAAGTGATGATGGACCCGTTGTTTGAATACCGATGGAGAGGCCAAGGCCCCGAAATCGATTCATTTGAATTCACGGTGAAAGCATACTTAGCCCTTGCGGGAGCCATGCACGATTCAGCAGTTGCCACTTGGAGTATTAAGGGGTATCATGACTATACGCGGCCCGTATCCGCTATTCGGTACATGGCCGAAATGGGACAATCCTCTGATACGACCCTCTCCAACTACCACCCTTCGGGCTTGCCCCTTATTGATGGCTACATCGAAATGGTCGAGGAAGGCGATCCCGTTGCTGGATTCAACAATGAACACATCGGTGAAGTCAAAGTGTATGCTTGGAGAGGCCCGGATTACGTGGAAGTGCCGTTTATCGATGAAGCCGGTGTCGGATGGATTTTGGCGAAGAATTGGTGGCCGTACCAAAGACCTTCCTTTGTAACGCCTCCTTTTGCGGGATACGTCAGTGGCCATTCCACCTTTTCTCGCGCTGCAGCAGAAGTTTTGACATTGCTCACAGGTTCGGAGTATTTCCCGGGAGGAATGGGAACATGGCCCGTCACCATGAATCAATTTCTGATTTTCGAAGACGGTCCTTCGGTGAGTTTTGAACTGCAATGGGCAACCTATTACGACGCCGCCAATGAAAGTGCTTTGTCACGCATGTGGGGCGGCATTCATCCTCCGATGGACGACGGCCGTGCTCGATTGATTGGCCAAGAAATTGGCATCCAGTCGTTCCATTGTGCAGAAGGCTATACGTTTCCCCAGTGGTCCATGGGATGCGGCGGTGAAGGCTTTCTCGCTGGAGGACTTTGTCCTGGTGATTTCAACGCTGACTCCATCATCAATGTGAGTGACTTCTTGTTATTCCTGAGCGCTTTTGGAAACGATTGGACAGGCCCATACGATATGGATAACAACGCAATCGTTGGGTCTGCAGACCTGCTCGAATTCTTGACTTTGTTCGGGGAAAACTGTCCTTGACCTGAATGCACTTCAAGCTCTATTTTGCACTACACTCAATTCATTCCATGAAGAATTTTTATTTCATCGGCCTATTTCTTCTGTCTTCACTTTCGGCTCTGTGCCAAGTTAACACATGTGAAACACAATACTTGTGTGATGGAAATGACATCATTGGCAATGCAAATTATCCCAATGATTGTCCAGACGGCTCAGATGAGCTGTTAGCCTATTGTTGCGTTAATGCCACCCAATACAGTGCTTACTCCTCTAATTCATATGGCATTTCGGCATGTGCAGATTATATGTCACTCATTAATACATGCGGTGCTCAAGACTCTTACATATGTGATGGAAATGACATCATTGGCAATGCAGACTACCCCAATGATTGTCCTGACGGTTCAGATGAAATCATGTCGCATTGCTGCATCAATGCTGATAGTTACTATGCTTATTCGGTAAACTCAATAGGCATCGCATTCTGCGAAGCATACTTTAACGGAACCGTTAGTGGCGGATGCACTGACAGTCTGGCTTGCAATTATGATCCTGTTGCTGTGATTGATAATGGAACATGTGAGTACACTTCCTGCACTGGATGTATGAACTCAGACGCTTGTAACTACGACCCTTTAGCAATCATTGATGATGGCTCATGTGCAGTCAATGATGATTGTGGTGTTTGTGATGGAGACAATTCAAGCTGCGGCGGATGCACCGACCCAAGCGCTTGCAACTACGATCCCATAGTTATCGTTGACGATGGCTCGTGTGCCGTCGATGATGATTGTGGTGTTTGTGATGGAGACAATTCAAGCTGTGGCGGGTGTACTGATCCAAACGCCATTAACTACGATCCTTTTATCATTGTAGATGATGGATCTTGTGTCTACGGGGAGTCACTTTTGGTTACGAACACCAATGACTCAGGACCTGGTTCATTTCGGGAAATTGTTGTGAATGCTAATGATGGCGCAGTCATTCGATTTCATCAAGATTTACTTGGTCAAACCATTAATCTAAATACTACTGATAACTTGGAGATCAATTCTTCCATAACGATTACCGGAATTATTGAAGGAGAGGACCATGTGACCATTAATCTCATCCAAGACCAAACCCAAAGCCATATTCTATGTAATAACTCCCTAACCATCGATAGCTTAAGATTCACAAATGAAAATGAACCTGGTCAATGGGGTGCCGTTTTTTGGTTAAACTCTCCTTCTGCAGTTGAGTACAACATCAACATACTGAATTCAACTTTTGAAAATTTCGATTCCTCAATCTTCTCTTACATAGATTGGAATCTTACTGGCTTTGATTCTAATTCTGAATTATTAGTTGATAATTGTGAATTCCTGAACAATAACACATTAGTTTCAATACCTAATAATGCCTTCGCGTCCAATTTGCTAGATAGTGTTTTTGTCCACAACACAACTTTCGATTCGAACAGCGGAGGAGAATTCGTATTGGGCAGTGCAAATGGATGCTATTTCGAGTTAGTTGATGCGAACGTTGTTGGTGGTGGTATACCCGGATCTGTGTATGGTCAGACGTTTGACATATTCGCTTCTAATGTTTTTTTAAATAATGTAACCCTTGATCAAAATTTAGGGATTCATGGCTCCGATTCGGGGTATGGTGACGTTGTTTTACAGGACATCTCAATTCAGTTACCATCGACTTATGACATGTCTTTTACCGGCTGGGTAAGCGGCAGCTCAGTATCAATAACTTCTTGTGACTTTGTTTCAAACATGGAACAAGAAGATGTTTCACCATTTAACATTAGAGGTCTCAACGTAAATGTCAGCGATTTCAATTGTGACAATTTCCCTTTAGATGTTGAGGATTTGTACGAAACCGAACAAACCAGTGTGTTTTTTGATCGTTGTAACTTCCAGTCAAGCGATGTGTTTATTCTCGGATTTCAAAGTGTAGAAATTGAAAATTCTTTTTTTCAAAACAGCCCGTCATCACCGTTATACCTCAAAAACAACATTAATAGCATTGATAATTGCACCTTTGAAGATAATGTCACTTTGAATAATGGGGAATACATCCCCATTTTACTTCTCGAGAATACAATGGATGCTCCAAGTCAAAACTATTTCAATAACATTACCGTTTCTGACGATAATTTATTTTTGATCTCTCAAGTGTCCAATAATTCATATGCGATCAGCAACTCTACAATTCTTTGCTCACCATCCGCGTTTTACGTTGGAAACCTCTCAGATGATGTCAGTATAAGTTTCTACAATTCATTGATCACAGACTTTATCGACGCTTATGGACAATTCCCTGATCTATCAGCTCCTATTAATCTATCATCAGAAGGGTTCAACATTTTCACAAACCTATTAGCTGAAGATTTCACCAATAACAGTGATTTAGTGGGGATTTCTGATTTTGATTTGATGCCACTAGATTACTATGGCGGATTGACCAAGACCATGCCTCCAAACGAGTGCAGCCCTGCTTTAGACGCTGGTGATCCGAACAACAGCTCGATGTCACAGAATTCATTATTGCCTGTTGGAATCAAAGATATCGGTGCGGCAGAAAGCGATCTAGACATCATTAGATTTGACTGTTTTAATGGCGATTGTATTGAGGTTTATGATGCCTCGGGTGAATTCTGCACTTTAACTAATTGTCTTCAAGAATGTCAAAATGGATCATCAATCAGTGAATCCATTTTTAATGTAAAAATTTACCCGAATCCTTCTTCCAGTAAATTCAATATTAGTTTTTACGAAGAAAATAAAATCTCAGAAATTAGTGTCACTAATAATCTAGGCCAAGAAGTATACTCTGAACGTGTAAGAGTATTTGGTCAATATGATGGAGAAATTGATTTGTCCGAATTTCCTGAAGGAATTTACCATTTGGCGATAACAACATCAGCTGGACTAAGCAGTCATCAGCTAATTCTGCAATAGTAAACCAACTTCAAAATCAGGCATGTAAAATGACGGTACGAAAGACGACCACTCATTTTGCTTAATCGCAAGAGAGTCACACCTCTCGAAAATGCATCATATGAGACGGGATGAGACCTAGTCGACGTCTTCCTCTTCGAGGAGTCAAAACCAGAGACACCTGGAGATGAAGGCTAACCCTTGGACGAGGCTTCAGCCCACCTAACAAAACGGGGGGTACAGCCAGCCTGTAAGCCAAGGCATTACTAGCGTTTCAGAGTGGCTAGAGTAATCCCTCTTACAAGTCGGCTCGATAGAAGCTCGCAACTAGCTCTTACTTGGCTGAAAAAGAAGGATTCCTACCCCAACCCATCAAGCCGCTTTTCTATGAAAAATGACCATATCTAGTGGTTTTTTGCTCTTTTTTAGGGAAAATGGATGAAAAAATGGTAAAAACATCCTGCGAATTCGATGACTAGAAACCACCCGGCATAGGGTTATGTGTAGCTTTAGGATGAAGTGTCTCAAAAGAAAATCGGAATGCTTCAAGGCAGGGGGGGGATAAGCCCCGAACGACCTCCCATTTTTTTGGCTTTTTCATCAAAAGACTGACACTTTTACTGTCAGTTTCACCCATAATTACTGTCAGTTTCGCTTATGTTTGGTCTCTAACCGTGTCAAGCTTTGCACGGAACGACGGTAGAACCACAGGCAGACACACTTGGAATGCACGCTGAAAAGCCACTGACCTTGAGTGTCTTAAACCAAAAAAGAGCAACCATTTCTGATTGCTCTTCTGAGTTGCGGGGGCCAGACTCGAACTGACGACCTTCGGGTTATGAGCCCGACGAGCT
>CAJWIF010000087.1 GCA_913041135.1 uncultured Flavobacteriales bacterium | reverse complement strand
AGCTTGGCCATATACGGCGGAGGATCAGGACATGATTTCTCGCGGGAAAAAAAAGCGCTAACCAAAGGGGCTGACATCATCATTGTGACACCAGGTC
Source organism: uncultured Flavobacteriales bacterium (assembly GCA_913041135.1). Lineage (GTDB taxonomy): Bacteria > Bacteroidota > Bacteroidia > Flavobacteriales_D > Sanyastnellaceae > UA16. The sequence continues at coordinate 9,157 of CAJWIF010000087.1, read as the reverse complement.
GATTCTTGTCCCATTTGAATTTGGGGTATGTGGACCTCAGTGAGTTGTCTTGTTTGATTTTGGACGAAGCAGACCGGATGTTGGACATGGGCTTCTTGGGAGATATCATGCGCATAGCAGAAAAATGCCGCAAGGAGCGTCAGACCCTACTGTTTAGTGCGACGATGCCCGATCGCATTGATACCTTGGCGTTGGAGTTGTTGAACAACCCGGAAACGGTCAAGTTGGCCCTCTCGAAGCCAGCAGAGAAAATTAAACAGGGAGCCTACATACTGTTTGATCATCAGAAAGATGCGGTTTTGGTGGATTTGTTGAAGAACAGAAATGTGTCTTCAGGGATTGTTTTTACTTCGCGCAAACGCACAGTAGCTCAAATTACTCGGGTACTGAAGGAAGCTGGAATCGCGTGTGGAAAGATCTCATCTGACCTGGAGCAGAGCGAACGTGAAGAAGTGATGTTGGCCTTTCGCCAACGAAAAATTCCGATTCTCGTGGCGACCGATGTTGTCAGCAGAGGGATTGACATCGATAGCATTGAGTTGGTTGTCAATTATGATGTGCCTCCAAATGAAGAGGATTATGTCCACCGCATTGGTCGAACTGCGCGGGCAGACAAAGACGGGGAAGGGGTCACTTTGGTCAATCCAGATGACCAGCATCGCTTTATGCGGATTGAAAAGTTGATCGAAAAGGTGGTTCCAAAATTGGAGATTCCCGAAAGACTTGGTAAAGGACCAGATTACAACGGAGCGCGCGATCGATCAAGAGGTCCAGGTGGGGGCGGAAACCGAAAGGGTGGAGGCGGAAACCGAAAGGGTGGACAAGGGGGGAAATCAGGCGGGAATTACCGTGGAGGAGGTGGAGGAGGTAAAAGCCAGGGCGGCGGTTACAACCGATCCAATTCGTCAAAGTCCAATTGATGGATCAAGAGCGTTCAGAGGCTGAATGGAAGGAAAAGCTTGACCGTGAAACGCATCACGTCATGCGGGAGAATGGCACGGAGCGGCCGTTTAGTTCGGCGTATTGTGAGCCCCAGACCAACGGATTGTATGCTTGCAAAGGGTGCGGTTCTGACTTATTCGACGCGTCGGCTCAATTCGATGCGGGTTGCGGATGGCCCAGTTTTGATGCAGCCAAGGAGCCCAATCGCATCAAGGAAGTGCTCGATCAATCTCACGGTATGGTCCGCGTTGAAGTGCGCTGCGCTTCATGCGATAGTCACCTGGGACATTTGTTCCCAGATGGACCAACGGCTTCGGGAAACCGTTACTGCATCAATGGAATTTGCCTGAATCACAGCTCGTGATAGCAAAGCATTTGTCGGCCCAATTCAAGGTGTCGACGATTTCATTTTTCATGAGTTCGCCCCATTTTATCTGAAGACTTTCGGTTTTCAGGGGACATCCGCTGTTCTCGCGCTTTTACCATTCTCAGACGGAACTCTCTTTCGAGCGATGGAATTCGCATTGCACGCTGTGATCCAAGGATTTTGGCTAAGTCGAGTAATTCCTTATTCAAGAGTTCGACCTTTTGCATGGAAAGTTCCAAATACGTCTCAAGCAATTGGTCGGAATCAAGGGCTGTCAGAGCTTCTTGTTTCGTTGCTTTTTGGATCGACTGGATGCTGTCTTGGGTGCTATGAATGGCCTCTTTCCCCTCCTCCCAAACGGGCCAAAAAAGTTTTGCTTCCGATGAGGTCAACTCCAAACCTTCAGTGAGGAATGCTGTGTGCAATAAATCCATTTTGGCCTTCATGGCTTCCCGGTCTTTTGGGGTACGCGTCGAGTCCGACGGTCTCTGAGCATGAAGCGTTAAGACTGTGAAGCTTAATAAAAGTAGGGTGAGTGCATTTCTCATGAGAAGGATGTTACGAATGTTGTTTGTTTCTAAATCGGGACTGAATTCCAGTGGGCATCGTTAGACGTCATCGAGTAAGATGTCATCAAATAAGGCTCCATCATCAAGCCATTCTTCAAGCATGTCATCGGGAACGGTAAGAGATGGCTCCTGTTGTTCAAGTAGGCATGCATACGTTTGACACGCTGCATGAGCGTTCCATCGCTGCACGCTAAAAACAACCCCAATGATACCAATCCAGATAGCGGCAGCGCGCATCCATGATTTTCGTGCGGGTTGATTGAACCGCGAAGCAGATTTTTGGCTCTCTTCCAGTCTTTGACGTACGCGCTGCCTCTGGTCATCAAAGAACCCGTCTGGCACATTGAATGGTGAGGATGTTGGCATGTCTTCCATGGTGTTTTGACGTTCTGTTCGTGGATAGGTTTAAGCGGGCAAAACCACGTTGGCACGGATTTTTTTTGAAGCATGGTGGAATGACGCTTTCAGGGCACCCTCTGTTTTACCGGTTATGGCGGCAATTTTTTGGAAACTGAATTCATCAAAATAACGAAGAACAAACACCTGTCTTTGACGCGGAGGCAACGTTGAAATAGCTGCTTGCAAGCGTGTTTCGGCTTCATCGGCATCAAACAAAGCGTCTTCATTGAGATGACTCAAGGCTGCATGATTGGCAGCGTCCAATGAAACCCAAGTGTAGGTTTTTCGTTTGCGCATGGCGTCCATGGCCTTGCGATAAGCAATGGTCATGAGCCAGGTTGAAAAGGTGGATTTCCTTTGAAAAGTGTCAATGGATTTCAATACTTGAATCATCACTTCTTGGCTCGCGTCATCTGCGTCTTGGTGGTTCACCAACAGTTTACGCATATAAAAATAAATAGGCTTCTGCCAAGCATTCATAAAGCCCTCAAAAGCCTTCGATTGAATGTGCGGATCCGAAGCGGTCAGTCCATCTAGCCAACCGGGCTGTTCAAAATCCGCTTGATCGTTGCTGATCTTTTTTGGCATCATAGCATCGCTTGTCACTTGGACGAGGCTACCGCGCAAAAGTTTAATGCGAAGTAGCTTGATGGTGGTTGCGACGGGGGAACCAAAACCACAAGAAGGCGCCCGCTAAGAAAGTGAGGGTGGCAATGAGCTCCGCTTGTGTAAATTCAATTCCAGCCATTTCCATGATGGCATTGACCCGAATCTTCTCAATCCAAAAACGTTCGAAGCCATTGAAAATGAGATACATCGCAAAGAGTTGTCCCGGAATTTGGATGCGTTTCCGCAGTGACCAAAGCAGCGCGAAAATCAACGTGGCCAGGACGGTCTCATAAAAAGCCGTTGGGAAAACGGCCGGATCTAAGTAGGTTCCATATCCATCGAAGATGGGCCAAGGATCGGTTGGTTCAATGAGTTTGCCTGTGTAGCCCGCGCTGCGGGGACCATAGACACCGTTGACATTATTGGGATAGGCATACGACCACGTCCATTCCGGCAACCATTGTAGCCACGTGGGCTGTGGATTGGGATTAGGAATGCCCCAGTCCCCGTCTCCACTGACTTGGCATCCGATCCGTCCAATGCCATAGCCGAGCATCAAGCCTGGGGCGGTAGCATCAGCCAAATGCAAGAACTTCAATCCGTACTTGCGTCCATATAAAAAGACAGCCAAACCACCCATGAGAAGCCCTCCGTAGATCGTCAATCCTCCTAAGAAATTGCTCAACGATGGGTCGGTAAAGAAGCGAACGAGTTCGTCCGGATATTCGAGCAAATGAAAAAGTTTAGCCCCCACAATACCGCCGATTGCTGCTGCTGTTATGATTCCTCCAACATGTTGACTTGCTGGTAGTTCTGTTGATTCGGTTCGAGGTTTATCTAGTTGTGAACTCCGGCTCTGTCTCCACCGTATCCCTGCGAGTCCTCCCCCCATGATCAGTCCCAATAAAACACTGCCCTTCCCGCTGAAAAGATGTTCTTGGGGCATTCCAGAAGCGAACAACTCGGAGGCATTGAAAATTAAGTACAAGAACTTCCATCCAAAAAGAAACCCAAGTAAGCCTTGTCCGGCAATTTCCATTCCGCTCACAGGTTCTCCCACACGGATTTTCTGTGTCGTGGATTGGAACAACCCCATTGATTGCTTCCGATCCATCTCTCGACGCAGCAACGCGGCGGCTACCAGAAACGCCATGGCAACAAAGAATCCGAAGCTGTTCACAATTTTCAGCGCAGAGATTTCCAGTCCGAAGAGGTCGTAAATCGCGTGATAAAGCGTTGGATACATGGGTTAAATTGAAAAGGAGGTTAGAGGGAGCTGTTCCCCGAGAATATATCCAGCGGCCTTGATGTCGGTGAGTTGAACCGTTTGAATAGTGTTCGCTTGAACAACTTTCGAATCGATGGCCACGCGAACGTATTCGGGAGTGAAGCCAAAACGCAATTCATCCTCGGTTGATTCTTCAAACAAAACGGGGCGGTGCATGCCAGTAAAAGACTCGTAATGTGCACGCTGCTTCTTTAACGACAGCATCCGCAATTGCCGTGTACGTTCCTTTCTAAGAGCCACCGGAACGACATTTTCAAGTCTCAATGCCGTGGTTTTCGCACGTTCAGAATACGTGAAGACATGCAAATAACTGATGGGTAAGCTCATTAAGAAGTCTTGAGTTTCTTTGAAGTGCTCATCTGTTTCTCCGTGAAATCCGGTGATGACATCCACTCCAATGGAGGCGAGCGGCATGCGTTCCCGTATACGTTCGATGCGCTGCACATATTCTGCGGTGCGGTATCGACGGCGCATAGATTGTAACATCGCATCGGATCCACTTTGCAGGGGGATGTGGAAGTGTGGTTGGAACCTTTGGCTCTGGCTCACGAAATCAATGATCTCGTCATTCAACAAATTGGGCTCGATGCTACTGATGCGAAAACGAGGGATATCAATCTGTTCATCCAATGCTTGCACGAGCTCTAAAAAAGTAGAGCCGTGTGCCTTCCCAAAATCACCGATGTTGACTCCAGTTAGCACAATTTCTTGAGCTCCGGCGTCTGCCGCTTTGTGCGCTTCAATTAGAGTTTCCTCAATTGTGGCACTGCGCGAGCGGCCACGAGCAAGGGGGATGGTACAGAATGCGCAGAAATAATCACAGCCATCTTGAACCTTTAAAAAGGTACGGGTCCGATCTCCACTTGAAAATCCAGGAACAAATTCCCTCACTTCCTTGATGGGGCCGACTTCGATAGAGCCAATCTCGCGTTTCTCAAGAGAGTCGAGGTGAGCGAGTAAGTTGAATTTCTCCTCAGCACCGAGCACCAAGTCAACACCTTCAATTGAGGCGATTTCTTGTGGTTTCAATTGGGCATAACACCCGATGACAGCAACAAAAGCCGCGGGGTTGGAAGCCATGGCTCGTCGCACTGCGTGCCGGCATTTGGTATCGGCTTGTTCGGTGACACTGCACGTATTGATGACGACGACATCAGGAGCATCATCAATGCTAACGCGCGCAAAACCAGCTTCAAGCAGTTGTTTGGCCAAGGTGGATGACTCGCTAAAATTCAGCTTGCAACCCAACGTATGAAATGCGGCAGTTCCTCCAGGCGTCATGCGACAAAGTTAACGAGAGAACAACTAGCGGATAGCCGGGTTTATTATCTGTGTTGGGAAGATTCATTCGCGTTGGCTTTTAAACTCATGAAGTCATCACTAACTTTCCCGCACCTGTGATCTATTAAGAAACTAAACGTTATGCAAAAACTTTTCACTCTTGCACTGGCCATGGCATCTGCGACGATGCTTTTCGCTCAGTCTTTCTCCAACGCTAGCTCTTCCTTGCCCGATTCATACAACAGCGGAAACTGTGTGGGATTTACGGACATGAACAACGATGGCTTTGATGACATCGTAGTTTTGGACCAGTCAAAAACCGTGAAGGTTTTGTACCAAGATGGTGACGGTGCATTCACTGAAGTGGATTATGGTAGCGTTTCAAATAGCAACCAATGGGGAATGACCATAGGCGATTACGACAACGACGGACACAAGGATGTTTTTTCCGGTGGAGCATATGACGGTGTGCACATTAAGCACATCGATGCCGTAGGATCATATACCGACATGCAGCTGGACAATGGCGACATGTTCATGCAAGCGTGCAATTTCGCAGATATTGACAACGATGGACAGCTCGATGTTTTTGGTTGTCATGATGATGCGCTGTCACGAATGTGGTCAGGAAATGGATCTGCTCTGGACTACAACCAAGAGCTTTTCGATTTGACCGATTACGCGCTGACTGATTATGCAGGAAACGACCATAGCGGCAACTATGGAACCGTTTGGTGTGATTTTGACCAGGACGGTGATCTTGATTTGACCATTGCCAAGTGCCGTCAATTTGTCGGTGATCCACTCGATCCGCGTCGAATTAACCAGTTGTGGATCAATGATGGAAACAACGATTATACCGAAGCCGCCGAGGAACGGGGTTTGGTGATGTACGAACAGAGTTGGACCGTGGATTATGCTGATTTCGACAACGATGGCGATTTTGACTGTTTCTTAACGAATCACTCAACAGACATGACGCTGCTGGAAAACGATGGCAACGGGTACTTTACAGACATTACAGTGGGCTGCGGAATGGAGTTCAGTGGCTTTGTCTTGCAAGCGAAGATGACTGATTTCGACAACGATGGATTTGTTGATGTTGTGATGGGAGGAGGTGTGCACGCTTATTTCCATAACAACGGAGACGGGACGTTTACTGAAATGACGGTTTTTGCAGCAGGGGATACCATGCATAGTTTTGCTGTGGGCGATGTTAACCGAGATGGATTTGCTGATTTGTATGCGAGCTATGGCAACGGTTACAATTCACCTGACAATGGCAATGATGACATTCTGTGGTTGAACACAGGAAATGACAACCATTGGATTTCGTTTGATTTGGAGGGCATTGTGTCCAATATGGATGCTGTGGGTGCGACGGTCATCATTACAGGCGGATTTGGAACTCAAATACGGGAAATTCGAGCGGGTGAGAGCTACGGTATTGTGAACACATTTGCATGCATGTTCGGTTTGGGAGAAAATACGGAAGTGGAAACCGTGACCATCAATTGGCCTAGCGGAACGGTGACAACACTGGACAATCCCGCCATTGATCAATACCACACACTATTGGAAGCACCTTGCATGACTTCGGTTTCCGTTGCGGCATCAGGAACGACCAACCTCTGCCCGGGAGAATCTGTTGTGATTGAGGTTGCGGGTGAGTTCACTTCATACAATTGGTCCAACGGGGGCGAAGCTTCTTCTCTCGAAGTGACTGAAGCAGGGAATTACAGTGTAACTGTATACGACGCGGATGGCTGTGCGGCTGTCTCTGAAATCATTAGCGTTTCCGTCATTGAAGCTCAAACACCAGAGGTTCTTGTGTTTGGAGAACTATCCTTCTGCTCAGGGTCTTCAGTTGAATTCGTAGGACCCAACGGTACAGAGTGGGCGTGGTCAAACAACGAAACCACACAGTCTATTGTTGTAACTGAATCTGGTGTGTACACCCTTTCCTTGTTGGATGATTGTGGCAATGATAACATTTCCGAAATGTTTGTCGTGGAGGTCTTAGACACTCCTGAAGCACCGGTCGTTGAAGGACAAGAGTTGACGGAATCGGGTTCGGTAGTCTTGACGGGAACATCGTACAATTTGCACTGGTTTGAAACAGAAATGTCAGCAGAACCGTTGGCTGTGGGGCCGACCTTCGAAACACCGGTCATTACCGAGCCGACCACGTATTGGGTCGAAGATCGTTCATCCGGAAATATGATCGAGGCGCAAGGCGGTCGCTCGGAGCAGGGTGACGGTCAATACCACGATAACAGCATACGTTGGTTGATTTTTGATGCGGCTGAAGACATCGTGATCCACAGTGTGGATGTATTTGCTGAAGGTGCTGGCGAACGTGAAATCGGCGTCATTGATTCCGATGGCAATGTAGTTTCGACCACAACGGTTGAAGTTGCAGATGGAGCAAGCACCGTGATCATTGATTTGGAAGTGCCAGCGGGTGAGGGATATGGATTGCGTTCATTCGATGAAGATCCTCAGTTGTGGCGTGACGGACCGGGTAGTGGCATCGATTACCCATATGCCTTGGGCGATCTCGCGACGATTCAACAAAGCACAGCTGGTGGAAACAATGCGTACAATTACTACTACTTCTTCTACAACTGGGTGGTCCAAACTCCGTTCGTTGCATGTGCTTCTGAGCGAGTTCCAGTAACCATTTCGTTTGTGGGCATTGAAGAAGGTATGGAAACGATCGGTTTTGCGTTGTATCCGAACCCTACCAATGGAATGGTACAATTGACATGGGATCGTTCAGCGCATTCAGGCATGTCATACCGTTTGCTGGATGCGTTCGGTCGAGTGGTTGACCAAGGGCTGGTCCAAGGAAATGAACTGATTGACTGGACAAGTTTGGCGGCAGGTCATTACACTTTCGTCGCTGGAGAAAATGGCACTTCGGGTTCGCTCCAGGGGATCATTCAATAAGAAAACGAGATATTGAGAACGGCAGTGCACTTTGGTGCGCTGCCGTTCTTATTTTTAGCAAGTTCATGGTCCACATTCTCATTTCTATTCTGACCCGATTCGTTCCGCGCCATCGATTGCATTCGCTATCTCATTGGAGCATTTTACGCATTGCGTTTCTATGGCACGGTCGACGCTTTGAAGACCCCATTTCCGGAAAGACCTACCGAAAAATGTTGCCTTATGGCCGCATGCATTCAAGACCCAACGCGCTTGCTCCACATAGCTTGTCGCTAGAGCGTCACCGGACTCTTTGGCTTTACTTAAAGCGTGAAACCGACTTCTTTACGAAACCTGCGCGGATGCTTCACCTTGCTCCAGAATATTGTTTTCTTGGGCTATTTAAGCAAATGAGCCATCTGGATTATGTCACAGCGGACTTGAATTCACCTTGGGCTGATCATCACTTCGATGTGCATGATATACCGTTTGACGAAGGTTCCTTTGATGTGATTATGGGCAATCATTTGCTCGAGCATGTGGAAAACGATCTTCGCACGTTACAGGAGTTTTACCGGGTGATGAAGCCAGGTGGATGGGGTATTTTTCAAGTGCCCATTGATATGAACAATCCAACGACGCAGGAAGACCCGTTGGTGACAGACCCAAAAGAAAGGGAGCGATTGTATTGGCAGAGTGATCACGTCCGGTTGTTTGGCTATCGAGGATATGTGGAGCGATTGGAGGAAGCCGGATTCACCGTAGAAACGG
>CAJWIF010000086.1 GCA_913041135.1 uncultured Flavobacteriales bacterium | reverse complement strand
TACCGCCAACGTTCGATTGATCATTTCATCCACTCCTTTCGACGTAATCGTTCCGCCAGTAATACCATCCACACTGTTCTCATTGGTTTGAGCTCCTCCTTTGAGCACAGAGAACAGCAACGGTCCGGCCGTATTCAATTTCTTTCCGCGGAACTTATCCGTAAAGAACCCTTCTTTGATTTCCGCACCAAGTCCAGGCGTTTCGGTTTTGTGGTCAAAATTGGCGCCGTAGATGGTCGTCATATCGTCCTCAAGGGCAACAAACCCCCAAATCGGGCCCCATAGACCCGATCCTACCAAAGGAACCACAAAGAGATCCTGATCGTCCTTTGAGCAGCGGTAAAGGGGGAATTGCAAGTCAGCAGATTCGAGCGCAGCCTGAAGGGTTGCAGCATCACCATCAGCAGCCTTCACTGCGGATTTGATTTTTGCGCGGTAATCCTTCATCACCTCTATGCTAAAAGGATCCTGCTTGTCCTTCGAATCCACCGGATCTACCGTCGCATTGACCTGGCGGCCAGATCCGTCGATGGAAACGCGTTCGACGACGTAATCCGCGAACAAGTCACCTGCATTCTCCCGATTCGCCTCAACACCAATGGCTGAGAGGATGTTCATCATCTTCTTGTCAGCAGCATTGGCATCTTGTCGGTCCTTTAAGGACAAAGACGTGTATGCCAAAGATGTACCGACGACAATGACCATCGCAATGGAAAAGCCAAACGTATAAACTGTACTGTTTTTGTTGATTGCCATGACTCAATATTTATGCGGTGGCTCGTTGAGCGGAGGCAAGCATTGCGCGTTTTTCACGCTTGCTGACATTCGCTTGAATCACATAATGGTCAATGAGGGGTGCCATGACATTCATGAACAAGATTGCCATCATCACTCCTTCAGGATAAGCAGGGTTGAAAACGCGAATCATGATCGACAAGAACCCACCCAAAAAGCCGTAAATCCATTTCCCACGCTCTGTTTGAGCGGCACTGACAGGGTCCGTAGCCATGAAGACCATGCCAAACATGAATCCTCCCATCACCACTTGATGAATCGGAGGCAACGTCATGTAAGCATTCATCCCCATGAGGTTGAATAGGAATCCCATCACCAAACCACCCACTAAAAAAGAACTCATCACCTTCCAACTTCCAATACCAGTCCAGATTAGTAGAGCAGCTCCAATCAAGATGGCCAAAGCCGAAGTCTCACCGATTGAACCTGGAATTAGGCCCAAAAAGGCATTGCTCAGACTGTACATCCCCCCGGCGTCAAACATGCCCATCACCGATGTGACATCAGCATTCATAATGGGCTTACCCACTGTCGAAGCCAGTTCCCCCAGAGCCGTAGCCCCCGTATATCCGTCCACGAGCAGACCACCCGACTTCGAAGCGGCCACCTCATGGATCCAAATTTCCCCGGACAACTGTTTCGGATAAGCAAAGAACAAAAAGGCGCGGGCGGTTAAGGCCACATTCAAGATGTTCATTCCTGTACCTCCAAATACTTCCTTCGCGATGATCACTGAAAATGCCACGGCCACAGCAACCATCCACAAGGGCACATCGATCGGCATGATCAACGGAATTAGCATTCCCGAAACCAGGAATCCTTCATTGATACTGTGCTTGCGAAAACCTGCAAACAAGAATTCAATGCCCAACCCAACCCCATAACTCACAACAACCAGCGGCAGAACCTTCCAAGCTCCAATCAACAACTTGTCCCAAATCATGGTGTTCCAAGCATCCGATACGCTAATCTCCCCTATGGAAAGAAGATACTGGTGACCCTGGTTCCAAGTTCCAAAGAGCAAAGCGGGGACCAAAGCCAAAATCACCAAGAACATGGTGCGCTTCAAATCCACTCCGTCCCGTATGTGAACTCCATTTTTGTTCGTGTGCCCTGGAGTAAAGGCAAATGTTTCGAGGGAGTCAAAAACCACCCAAAACTTGCTCAGCTTTCCTCCTTCCTCAAAATGAGGCCGGATCGAATCCAAGATGTTGTGCAATGCTTTCATAATCTCTGGTTAACCAAGTTCTTTCTTCAACATGTCCAAACCGTCCCGTACCACCTTCTGAACCGCAATCTTGGATGTACAAGCATATTCGCAAAGAGCAAAATCTTCAGGCGCTACTTCATAAATGCCTAGTTTTTCCATTCCATCAATGTCATTGGCCATGATGCTCTTAATAAGCTGAACAGGGTAAATGTCAAATGGGAATACCGGCTCGTATTGACCGGTCACAACGAACGCGCGTTCTTCACCGTTGGAATTGGTGTCCATGGTGAACTCCTTTGATTTCGGCATGAGCCATGTGGGATAGCTCCTCGAAAGAGAAAACTTCTTCAATCCCGGGCTCAACCAACCGTCAGTCAACAAGAATTTAGGCTCGTTTCCTTCAGGCAACAAAGTCACTTGATGATGCAACCCACCGAGGAAACCGGCTGCACTGGCATCGGTTCCTGTCAAGGGATCTCCTGAGATGTAGCGCGTGTTCTCAGCATCTTGATGGCCTCCAACAAGCGACGTCAACGCTATACCCGCCAAAGCCCGCATGTGCTGCGGTGCAGGATGCTCCGAGCCACCTGCTCCAATAACGCGGAGAGGCTCATAACGCCCTTTTGAGAGCAAAACACCCAAGTTCGCAACATCCTCAGCGTGCATCGTCCAAAGAACTTCGCCTTTATTCAATGGCGCAGCATGATGAATCTGCACACCCACATTGCCTGCAGGGTGAGGACCTTCGAACTGCGTCATCTTGGCACCTTCAATTCCCGAAAAGATCGTTTCATTTGAACGCACACCAATGTGCACACCCTCTGACCCTGCGAGTTGGTTCAAAGCATCGATACCTGTTTGAAAGTCCTCCATACGCCCATTCAGTGCGACCGCCATGTCCGGAGACAGAGGTGCTGAATTGAATCCGCTAATGTGGATACTTCGTGGCGTAATTGCCGGATCTGCAGCGACGGCGAACGGCCGTTGTTGCACAAAGGCAAAGAGACCGCCATTGAGCATTGCCCCTAAAATGGCCGTTCGGTCCGCCGTTTTGGGGTCAATGATTGGGAATGACTCTGCTTTTCCTTGTTCATCTGCCTCAATAAGGACAGCAAGAATTTTGCGTTTGGCACCGCGTATGATGCTTTTTACCACCCCACTAACAGGACTGGAAAATTGCACAGAAGGGCAGTCCTTGCTGAAAAACAGCGAACTACCGGCTACGACGGCATCTCCTTCTTTTACGCGAAGTTTGGGTATGACTCCAGTAAAGTCTGGAGGTTGTACAGCGTATATTGCTGCTGGTGGAGCATCGACAATTGAGGTCGCAGGGCGGCCTTTTAATCGAATATTTGCTCCTTTTCGGATCCTTATCGTGCGGGACATCAGCTCACGAATGTTTACTTTTCGGGCGCAAAGGTAGGACTGACAACCGGTGATATCCCTATGATTTGCCCACAGAATTAACGCCGTTATGTTGCTAAACAGACAATTCACACTTTTAAGGGCTCAGAAAGACCCGAATCGGACACCAAATACAACGCGTGTTCTCTCCGATCCTTCTTTTTTCGTTTTGCTTCTGGTCATTGCATTTTTGAGCACGGTTGCCCAAGGTCAAGACACCCCATATCCCATTGCCTATGCGGCAGAAAACATCCACAGCGTGACGCTGCATCCACGAGGCCTCCCGGCTGAACTTCCATTTATTGCATTGGACGACGGCATTCTGAAATTCCGATTTGATGATCTGAGTGAGCGCTTCCGAACATTGGAAATGCGGTGGCAGCATTGCACTTTTGACTGGTATGATTCTCCCGACCTCACAACATCAGACTGCATTCAGGGCTTCACATCGCTGAGTCTTGATCAGGCAGAGTCCAGTTTTAACACACGAGTCGGCTACACCCATTTTGCAGCGCAATTTCCGAATGACCTCATGCGCTTTGAAAAAAGCGGCAACTACATTCTGAAAGTTGTCGATCCTTCGGAACCGGACACCCCGCTCATTCTGAGACGATTTGTGGTCTATGAAAACATCGTAGACATTGAAATGACGGTGCAAGAGGCAAAGTCGATTCCGCTCAAGCGTTCTCACCAAGAATTGGATTTCGCCATCACACACAGTCCCGATCGATTTGTCATTCAAGACGCATACGATGCGCTTCAAACCACACTCCTTCAAAACGGTCGCTGGGATGCCGCTATCTCCAGCTTAGAGCCCCTCTTTGTCAAAGGAGAGGAAGTTGTCTTTAGCCAGCAAGGCGAAAATGCATTTGAGGGCGGAAATAGTTGGCGATTTGTCGATTTGAAAAGCCTGCAGTTTGTGAGCCAAGGACTCGACCGCATAGAAGCTGGCCGGAATCACTTCCACATGCATTTGGAGCCTGACGAATTGCGCACCTATGCATACCACCAAGCTCGAAGGGATTTAAACGGTGCATACATCATCTCGAATGAGCGACAAGATGACCACACAGGAGGCGATTACGTGATGGCTCATTTTTACTTGGCTTGCTTTGACCCCTATCCAGATCGCGACGTGTATGTTTTTGGCCAATGCTCGGATTGGATGTTTCCATTGACTCATCGCATGACGTGGGATGACACAAAACGTCGGTACGAAATTGCTCTGTTTTTGAAGCAAGGATATTATAACTACACCTATGTCACTCGGCCTTCTTGGGCGGCCGACCGGTATGACACGGAAGCTTTGACAAAAGGAGCTGCAGTCACGTCAACGGTTGAAGGTTCCCATGCAGCTACGGACAATACGTACCAGGTCATTGCCTATTACTGGGACGATTCGGGATACGACCGCGTCGTAGGCTTTCATTCCAGTCGCGCCGCGGTGTATTGAACTCCACCGCTGTGGGTTGTACCTTCACAGAGTGAAATCTCAACGTATTTTCCTAACAGGAGCCTCCAGTGGAATTGGAGCTGCAACTGCTCGTCTATTGGCCGAAAAAGGCCACCGTGTATTACTTATTTCAAGAGACTTGAACGCTATGAAATCATGGGCGTCAACTCGTGATGAAAATAGCGTATTACTCTACGAGGGAGACGCTACGGATGCAGAATCTATGCAGGTTGCTGCTCAAAAAATGAAGGACCAATGGGGTGGCATTGATGTGTGCATTCCAAATGCTGGAATCGGCGTTTTTTCGCCTCTAGAAGAAGCAGACATTTCGGACTGGCACCGGATGATTGACGTCAACATAAAAGGTGTTTTGAATGGCGTGCATGCATGTCTTGATTCGCTCTTAACAAACAAGGGCCAGGTCATCCAAATCGGCTCGGTAGCCGCGCGGAATGTGTTTCCAAACAGCGGTGTTTATTGTGCTACCAAGCACGCTGTGCTGGCATTAAGTGAATCCCTTAGGATTGAGTTTCGAGACCGTCTTGCCGTGACCACCATCAATCCTGGCGCAGTGAACACCGCGTTCATAAATCAAACGACCAACTCCGAGCTCCGAGAATCCTATCGCCCTCAATTTGAAAAAGGCATGGACCCTGTGTTCATCGCTGAAGCCATTGTGCTCTCCATTGAATCGAAAGGCCGTGGTGTTTTTAGCGAAATTACCGTTCGTCCCGATAACCGATGAAACTTGTTTTTCTATCCAGCTCAACAGGTTGGGGAGGTCTTGAACAGAATTTACTTCGCTATGCCGAATGGATGCAAGAGACTGGTGCCACGGTCAGCGTTTTGAGCGTTTCGCAGTCTCCTCTGCATCAAAAAGCGCAAGCAGCAGGCCTGCCTTTAGAAACCATCGCTCGTCAGAATCGACATCTTCCATGGAGGGCGGCCTTGCACTTGCGCTCCCGGTTGCAAGCATTGAACGCCCATGTTTTATGGATACGAGACCCTCGGGATTTACCGTTGGCCGCCTTGGCCGTTTGCGACATACCCTGTCGCCTGGTCTTCCAACAAGGGATGCAAATTGACCGGCCCAAAAAGAGACCGTGGCATCGTTGGCGGTTTGGACAAATTGATCATTGGGTCACCCCTCTAAAGAGTCTTGCAGATGAAGTTTTGAGAAACACCTCCTTAAAACCGCATCAAATCAGTCAGATCCCTCTCGCTCTGGCCTCACACTGGTTCGCTCCTTCCAAAGACAAAACAGACTCGAGAAAGGAATTTGGCATCCCTTCTGATGTTAAACTGGTTGGGCTGTTTGGAAGATTAGACCCCCTAAAAGGGCAAGACATGCTCTTCGCCGCCTTAGAAAGCGCTTCTGACTGGCACGCGTTCATTATTGGGAGCAATACCGCGAATGAAGCAGAAGATTGGGAAACACGCCTCCGAACAGACGCCGAACAACGTGGAATCAGCGACCGCATCCATTGGCATGGGCAAATGGAATCATTGCAAACCGCCTATGCAGCGTGCGATGTTTATGCCATGTGCAGTGCAAGCGAAACATTTGGAATGGTCACGCTGGAAGCCCTTGCATCGGGCATTCCTGTGATTGGAACCGACGCTGGTGGCACTCCCGAATTATTGGGCCATGGTGCGCATGGAACGCTGATTTCTCCTCGATCATCAGATGCTTTGGCTAGAGCTCTGAAACACCACAATGACATCCCGATCCCTTCTCAAAAAGACTTGACCCAATTCCACAAAAGAGCGGCCGTTGAAAGTTGGTTGAAACTCCTAGAGGGACCTCCCCGTCCCGCATCGTAAATTTGCTGCGCTATGGGGAACATCCAAGACGAAATTGCCAAGCGGCGCACCTTTGCTATCATCAGTCACCCCGATGCTGGCAAGACCACTTTAACAGAGAAATTTCTCTTGTTTGGAGGGGCTATTCAGACAGCCGGTGCGGTGAAGAACAACAAGATTACGAAGACTGCGGCATCCGATTTCATGGAAATTGAGCGGCAAAGAGGCATTTCGGTTGCCACTTCTGTGATGGCATTCAACTATCGAGACCGTCTCATCAATTTGCTCGACACACCCGGTCACAGAGACTTTGCTGAAGACACCTACCGCACGTTGACTGCAGTTGACAGTGTCATCCTTGTCATTGACTGTGTTAAAGGAGTCGAAGCTCAAACAGAGCGCTTGATGGAAGTGTGCCGGATGCGTAAAACGCCTGTCATCATCTTCATCAATAAGATGGACTTAGAAGGACAAGATCCGTTCGACTTACTCGATGAGCTTGAGGTGAAACTCAAAATAAACGTTCGTCCATTGAGTTGGCCGATCAGTGGAGGCCAATCGTTTAAAGGGGTTTACAGCTTGTATAACTCCGAATTGCGCTTGTTCAATCCGGACAAAACAAAGATTTCAAAAGAAGTGGTGTCCATCGAAGACATCCAAGACGCTTCTCTCGATGACTTGGTCACAGAACAGCACGCAAACCAGCTCAGAGAAGATGTAGAGTTGATCACTGGCGTATACGAGACGTGGGATTCACAACCCTATCTAGACGGAGACCTTGCGCCTGTTTTTTTCGGAAGTGCGGTCAATAATTTTGGCATTCAGGAAATGCTCGATACGTTTATTGACATTGCTCCTGACCCTCGATCACGTCCAGCTGACGTACGCGATGTCCATCCGGAAGAAGAAGCCTTTTCAGGATTCATTTTTAAGATTCATGCCAACATCGACCCACGTCATCGTGATCGCATTGCCTTTCTCCGCGTGTGCAGTGGGCAATTTCAGCGTAACACATTCTACTATCATACACGGCTCACGAAGAAAATAAAATTCTCCAATCCTGCAACATTTCTTGCTCAGGATAAGAGCATTGTGGAGGAAGCCTGGCCAGGAGATGTTGTTGGATTGTATGATACAGGCAATTTCAAGATCGGGGATACGTTAACCGAAGGTGAAATCATTCAATTTCGTGGCATCCCAAGTTTTTCACCCGAGATTTTCAAGGAATTGGTGAACCTCGATCCCATGAAGAGCAAACAGCTAGAAAAAGGAATCAAGCAATTGACTGACGAAGGGGTCGCCCAACTGTTTATTCGCGAATTGGGCAATCGAAAAATTGTAGGAACCGTTGGCGAGCTTCAATTTGAAGTCATTCAATACCGCCTAGAACACGAGTATGGTGCAAAATGTGAATTTCAACCCAAGCGTTATTTTAAAGCCTGTTGGATCTTAAGTGACAACGAGAGCAAATTGGATGAGTTTAAACGCATCAAAGGAACAGATATGGTACTTGATAAAGACAAAAATGATGTCTTTCTCGCTCCATCAAAGTTTCTTTTGGACATGGAAATCGCCAATTTTCCTGAATTGGAGTTCCATTTCACCTCTGAATTTAAAACAGCTCAAGTTTAATTGAATGCACGGTTCTAACTTGTCCCGAATGAAAGCGTTCGCAAGCTATTTTACCCTTTTCGCCCTTGTCATGAGTTTCGGACTACCGTCCACCCATGCCCAAGAATCCGCTGTCGATTCGACCCTTTTGAACGTCGTCCAAATCAGTGGAATGGTTGTTACAGGCGACTCTCTTTCTCCCCTTTCTTTCGCTACAGTTTACCGCATGCGGGACTCGCGCGGGACCATGACCGACGCCAACGGATTCTTTAGCATCCCTGCCCTAGAAGGAGACACCTTACGGGTGTCCTCGATGGGCTACATCGCACAACAATTCACGGTACCTTCCGATCTACAACTTCCTCGAATGAATGTCGTTCAACCCTTGGGAAGGGATACCATTTCGCTGGAAGAAGCCTACATTTATCCCTGGCCTACCCGAGAGCGATTCCGCGAAGAATTCATGGAACTCGCTTTAACTAGAGACGCTTATATTGTTGGTCAAGAGCGACTTGACCCAGAAGCGCTTTATGACAGGCTCATGGAAGTTGGCCGAGATGGACCTGAAGTGTATTCATACACGATGCAACAGCAAGCCATCCAAAACAGCTACAACGGACAACTCCCTCCGATGTCATTATTCAATCCCATTGCCTGGGCTAAGTTCATCCAATCGCTGCGAGATCGCTAGCACCTGATAATGCTGAGATGTCTCCGATACACGCTGGCGATTGCCATAGTCTTTACCGTTCAGCTTTCTGGATTGGCTCAAGACGGTTGGATTCAAGGCACGGTTGGTTCCAGCGATGGCAGCCCGCTCCCAGGAGCAACTGTAATTCCGGTAGATAACGTGTCAGCGGGGATGGTGACTGATCAAGATGGAAAGTATCGCATTCAACTCAATGCCGGAGTTCCTTTCACCATCCGATTTGGCTTCGTTGGCTATCGAACTGAACAACGGATAATCACCCCCATCGCCGGAGATACCTTGACTTTCGCCATTCGCTTGCAAGCAGGTGTTGCTTTGGCCACCTCTGAAGTTTTTGCCGATGGAGAGCGAACATCTCCCGTTCAAAGAATCGACCCCAAAGTCGCCTCTAGAATCCCATCGCCTCGCGGTACTATTGAAGACTTG
>CAJWIF010000085.1 GCA_913041135.1 uncultured Flavobacteriales bacterium | reverse complement strand
AGGCCAAAGCCCACTCTACGGCGGGGGAGCAGTCGTTTCCAAACGTACCGTAGGTGTAAAAGTCAATGTCAATGGCGACCTCAACACATTCTGAAAGCATGTTGCCTACAGATGGTGATGGAATCCCCATGGGAATGACTTCGCGTCTCGGTGCAAACTCGTCTACGCCACATTCGAATTCCATGGCATGTGCTGCATCAGCAAGCAGAAACAACACGTGCTTGCCCTCAGCTCCTCCGCGCAAAGCGGATACGTCGTATTGCTGCCCTTTGTATTGGAATGTTCCCATTACGCGGTCATTCATGATGACGATGGTGCCTCGGATTCCAGGAGAAACAATGCGATAGGAGAGGAGTTGTGGAAGGTAATTTTCTTCGACAAACTTGCCCGTTTCTTGGGTACGTCCAATCAAGAAGTTTTCGGAAAAGGGCAAGAACAATTCAAGCTGAAGCAGCAATTCTTTGCCATTCAAAAATGGCAAATGCAGGTCCAGCTCCGTGTATTTGCGCATTCTCAAGTCAGCAAAGGCGCTTTGATTCAATTCAAGGCCGACGTGTAAATCTTTGGATTGAGTTGGCCATTCCTCTTCTAACAACTCCATCGAAGTGAATAAAGACACCGTGATCTCAGGATGTGAACACTGTGCATTGGATGCCGAAATGCCCAACGAGAGGGTCAGTAATAGGCTCGTTCCAAGCATCTTTAAGATGTCGGTGTAGCAGGATAGAAAGGAGCTTTGTGCTGGAATGGTACAATCGGTCATCAGATATGCGGTTTTCACTAAGGTAATGCATTTGCGTTTTCGCATCTTTGCATCGCTTCAAGAAGCACGGTCCCGTAGCTCAACTGGATAGAGCATCTGCCTTCTAAGCCGACGGTTTTGGGTTCGAGTCCCAACGGGACTACACGATGCGCCTGCAAGTCAATGATTTGCAGGCGTTTTTGTTTGCCAGTCTCCCAATTGTTTTCCGATGTTAGAGTTTTCTTGCATGTACCCCATTATATTGGCTAACCAAATTGACTGAAATGAAGCACTTAATGACGCTAATGGCGCTCGTGGTCGCAATGACCGCTGGAGCGCAGAATGTTATTTATAATCCTGACATCGATGGAGACAACGTGATTGGCGTTTCGGACATCCTCCAACTACTCACTTTATTCGGCACTGAGGGCGATGGTACTGGTGTGTGGAGCGAGATTCCAAATTGGACGAATAGTGTTGAAACGTATAGCTGCAGCGATACCATGGCGGTTGTCTCAAATCAAGAGCCAAAGGCGCTCATTTTTTATTTGTATGATTCAGTGCTTAACGATTTTGCAACCTACATGTATGAAAATGGGGCTAACTTTTTTGGCTTTGAATACGCTTCCTTTCCTGAGAATAGCTACGATATCGAATCGATGCTTTCATGGCCTGGCTGGACGAACAGTCCGGGTGCTTTTGTCATCTCAGCTGATGTCCCTCAAGTATCCGGTGGATACGATTCCTATGGAAACGGGAGAGTTGCGCACGTATTTGAAACTGTGGAAATAACGTTAGATGAACCTGCTTGGATTACGGTTCTTGTGCCTCAATCTCTTATGGTGAATTCGACCAGTTCCTATACCCATTTGAATTATGACATCAATGGAAACCAGTCGGCCTGTATAGGGACTGAAGTAAGTTCTACAATTGCTAGTTTCCTTGGCTGTTATACAGGACCGGATTTCGCACATGGACATTACCGGATGTATACCAGCTATTCGAGCCCAGCCCTAAACTGGCCCAATGTCACCGGCTTCATTCGAGGTGGAATCCCATCTGAGGGCGAATAAATACATAGCCGTCAGTATGCGAGTCAGGACGAAAACGGGCTGATTAAGCGCAAATAATGGGAGGAAATACGAAGTGTCATACCGTGATGAATTGCTTCATTTTTGTCTAAATGCAGGCGTGCGAAAAGTCAAAAGATCTGAACAAAACACAGAAACCTCTGCTCAAACTATTTGGCAATCAGGGGTGCGTGGGGCGCGGAAAGTACGGGTATTGTTCTAATTTGAGCTTCAATTCAAAGACGCATGGCAAAAAGAAGTCTAGGCGAAGCATTCCTCCGAGCGATGGTGCGCCAAGTGGGAAGAGATGCTGGGAAAG
This sequence comes from uncultured Flavobacteriales bacterium, assembly GCA_913041135.1. GTDB lineage: Bacteria > Bacteroidota > Bacteroidia > Flavobacteriales_D > Sanyastnellaceae > UA16. Next base: position 7,304 of record CAJWIF010000085.1, on the reverse strand, counting down.
TAGTGTCCAACCAAGCATTTGGCGACGCACATTCCACACCCATTCGGATGGTGCGTTCTGCGGATACGTCCCAGCAATATTCAGGTAAAAGAAGAAGTTACCGGCACGACTTGGACAGGGTGGTCAACGGTGATCTTCCATCCACGGTGGGCTCGGCCAAAAAGAAATTGGTAGAATTGGAGAATGCCATGGAGGATTTCCTGGGTGATCTGATGCCGATTAGCAGCCCTAGAGAAATCCAAGTGATGAAAAGCTGGATGTACAAGAGCCGAGATTTCATTGAAGATGTTCTCAAGATTGTTGACAAGCCCGATGTCAAGAAATTGGCAGATGAGCTTTTGGGATCTTTTGATGACATCAAAGATCAAGCGAAGAAAAGGGCCGCAGAATTGGAGTTACCCGTTCACTATGAATCCCCGTCAAGCATCAAAAATGCCCGTGCTAAAACGTGGATCGGATTGCTTGCGGTGTTTGGAGGCGCGGTGGCCTTGGCATCACTTACCGTAGGAGATGGTTTCAATAAGATCGTCCCCTTTGTAGCCTTGGCTATAGTGACCGGCGTTGTGCTGATGATCATGGGGGCTGTTGAAAAAAGTGCTGTCAATACGAAACGAAGCGAGCACAAGTCCCATGTTGCGAGGGTCCTTGAGATGAAGGAGGCTTTGGGTTCTTGGTGAATTTTGTTACCAAAGCTTTGGAGCAGGTGCAACACGCTCTGATTTCATGATCGATGCATTCATGTTGTTGATGGATCACGTGAATGATTCGTCAATCAATTTTGACATGAAATGCAACGGCCTAACGTATGCGTTAACTGAAATTCGTGGCCATAGTTCTTTTGCTTAAGACGTCAAAGTGGCGAGACATCGGAATGAATGACGGGTGGCGTAGATCGCGTATTTCTGCAAGATTCAGTTTACTCGCTTACTCACCACAGCTGTATCCATACGTCTCAAAAAAGAGCAACAAGTCCGTGACGTCAACCAGTCCGTCGCTGTCAAAATCTGAGGCACAGGCCGCAGAGTAAATGCACATCCCAGGCACATTGGCTGTCGCATCATAATCGATTCCAAAAGGATCCATGCAGCCCAAATACAGACAGCTTTCGTCAGAAAGCGTGGCGTGTTCATCAAAGTTCAAGGCCAGGGTATCTGTACACCCCTCAAATTCACACGAACCATCATCTGCCGTGGCATCTGGATTGTAGTTGACACCTGAAGGGTACGTACATCCGAGGACGTCATCACCTGTGGAAGGATACGCGATGGGCAATCCCACGTGGTTGTAACTTTGATTTTGCATCCCTTCTCCAAATACCTGAAGATTGAATAGGCCGGTCGGAGGGTTCTCGGTCGTCAGTTGAGCGATCAACACGCGCAGGTCAGCTCCTGCTTGGCCCATCGGATCTCCTGCCAACGTGAAAATGGAAGCTCCAATGGAGGAGTTGATCTCAAAGTCTCCTCCCGAATTGAATGAAGAAAAAGTCGATTCATTCAGGCCGATGGTATTCGCGAGGCCATTGACTTCATCTGAATTGGATGCATGCAGCGTGAACCAGGAGTCAAAAGCCACTTCAGGGATGAAGGATACAATGGTTGCGTTAACAGTCCAGCCGAAATCACCTCCCAACCCCGAATGATAAAATCCCCCGTCAGCATTCACACTCCACGGTGAGTCGGTGTCACCATAAATAGCGGAAATTTCATCCAAAGGGTTCGAGAATTCGGCATAGATTCGGTACGTCTTCCAGCCTTCGAGCCCTTCAATTCCCGTGGTGTCATGATCGGCGACCACCTCCCCTACAATTCCAGTGAGCTGTGCAAAGCCTGTGGAAGAAAGGAAAATGAAAAGGACTAGGGTAAGGAGTCGATTCATAGTTCAGGTGAATTTGGTGAATTCAATCCCAATGTAGTTTAATTTATCGAATAATAAATGCATTTGAGATGTATAAAAAATCATTTGGTCAATGAGGTGTTGCATGAAGACGCAAGCAAAGCCTCTAGTTTATACCTTGAGCGACATGAAGATTACTCTCATTATTTTATGCTGCTTGTTTAGCGTTCAGTCAATCTGGTCTCAAGATTTGGAACCAATTTCAAGGGATTCGCTCAAGACCGTTTTGATTCAGTTGAAGGCGCTTTCAAAAACCGAAAACATCGAAGAAGCTCTGGCTCTTAAAGAATTCTATGAAGTGCACAATGCAAAACTTGAAAATCCTCTTCACGGTGAGATTGTCATAAAAGATGCTATGAAGCGGATCGAAAAAACGCGTACAAAACAAGAGAGGAGGACTCAGTTTAATTATGGAAACACGTGGTCTGCGGACCCGATTGAAGAAAAGGTAGAGGTCGAGCCGATTGAAGGAGGGGAGCCAGGGCAGGCAAATGACGTCACCGAACCACTGACGCAAATCAAGGAGGTTCAAGTAACTGATTCGGATGTTTGGAGAGCAAAACCTGAGCAAACATCTCAGGGGTCGTCCAGGGTGAATACAAATGCCGTGCTAACGAATCGAACGGATTCCAGAATTCTACACAGCAAGTTAATCCATGTCAAGGGGTTGCTCAAGAAATCGAGAACTGCATCCCGGGTTGCTTGGGCGTCATTGATCATTCCACCTGCGGCGATTGTTATTTTTCCTGTGATGATTATTGTTAGCTCAAGTAAGAGGAATCAAGCATATAGACTACTTGATTCCTTGCAGTAGCGCTGCCGAAGGGAGTGCTTGTTTTAACGAGCCCGCAATGGGGTCAATTCAAATCGAGGCTCCCTAAGGGTTCCGTAACAAAGAATGGTGTGTTTGAGCGTGTCTGCGCGCAGGATGTAATTTCGATAGGCGCCATTGGATGCCGCCAATTCGCAATTGATTGCCAGAGCGGATTCTTCACGAGTCACGGGGTCTGTGTAGTTCGTGGATTCTATTGGGGTCCAACGTCCTTGATATTCCATGACCCTGCCATCTGAGATGGATTGCGAGAGGGCTAATCCTCCGGTGGGCTGCAAGACAAAAATGAACGTGCTTGACTTGACTTGGGCTGCTTGTCCTTGGATATAAATGACGTTACCGCTAGCGTCTTTCATAGCATACTCCGGCTGAATTCCTTGCCATGAACCAACCCAGTCAGGGATTTCAAATCGAGCCGCAGGCTCGTTTCCAGTTGAGCATCCTGCGAAAAGGAAGAATGTGGTCAGCGCCCATAAGGCAAACCATGGGAGGATCTTGGGTGAATTCATTCTGGGCACGATTCTCCGAAGGAACTGAGTAGAATGAGCAGGTCGCTGACATTCGTCGCGTCATCGCCGTCCACATCCCCAATACAAGGAGGGGTATCGCATCCGAAGTCAGAAAGTAGAAGCAAAATGTCACTGACGGCAATGGCGCCGTCGTTGTCCAAATCTGCAGGACAAGTACTGCAATCGAAGTCACAACTGTCATCGTCGATGGTCGCTGAAGGATCATAGTTGCAGGCATCCAAGTTGGTGCACCCTTGACACGTCAGATACTCACAGCTGTCATCGTCAATCGTTGCCGTGAAATCAAAATTGCATGCGGAAGGTGCCGTGCAGCCTTCGCACGTCGTGAATTCACACGACCCATTGCTCAACGTGGCCCCGGGTGAATAATTACATGCTGTGGCATCGGTGCATCCATAACATGTTTCGAGATCACACGATCCGTCATCTTGGGTGGCTGCGGGATTGTAATTACAAGCCGTTGGTTCCATACACCCGGCAGGATCGACGTCCAAGCACAGGTCCCACAACGAAATGTTGACATTGAAAGAAGCGCCCGCGGATCCACTCCATCCGTTACCGATGCGGATAAACCATGTTCCGATGCCTTCTGGGGCGTTGCCAATGGTCACTCCACCGACATACGAACCCGATTCAGTGGATTGCCACGATGATGGCCAAAATCCGCTGCTGTTGCAGCCAAAATTCACGTCAAACCCACCGATTTGACGGCAATTGCCATCCGGTGATTCGATGATGACAGTCAGGTCACTTGCTCGCGTTTGATCTCCTTCAGAATTGATGAAATCCAAATAGACTGTGGCGGCAGCAACATAGCCAAACCCACTCACGGCAATGGAGGTTGTTTCACCCGGGGCCAATTCACCGGCAAGCGGAATGACGGCTTCACAATTACATGCTCCACCATTGGGAGAATAAAAACAGCTGCCGTCATCGATTAGTGAGTCTTCGAGGTAGTTGCACGCGACGGGGTCGGTACAGCCGATGCACGAAGTTCCATCTCCTCCACATTCACCGCACGTGTCTTCAGACGTGCATGAGCCATCGTTGATCTCGGCTTCTGGGTCGTAGTTGCAATAAAAAGGCAACGTACATCCATAGACATTGCAGCTCGTAGAGAATTCATCGCAGCTGTCATAGCACGAGCCCTGACCATTGATGAAGGGGATTAATCCGGAACTTTCAACTGTCGGATGAAACTCCAAATTCACGGAACCGCCTCCGACTGCGTGGCAATAACTCATGATGGTTCCTGTCTGTGCGGAAGGGTTGTCTGTGTACCCTCCGCAAGCACCTTCTAGGTTGTAGCAGTTGTCAATAGGGCCACCCGGCCACCCGCACCAGTGGGTGTGGTTGGAACCAAAATTATGGCCCAATTCGTGCGCCACGACTTGCAGATTCCAGGAGTAGGTGTTCAAGTTGTAGGACGTTGTGTTGCTCAATGCCGAGCTAAACCCCGTAGCATATGAGTTGCTGCAATTAACGTTCAAGTAGGCAATTCCACCGGTGCCTGTGTCATTTCGGCGTGTTAGCAAGTGTACCAAATCTCGAGGTTGACTGCTCAATGCGGGGTTGCTCAGCCATTCGGTGCGCAAAGCATCCAGCATACCACCGGCATTGCCCACATACGCGGCATAGGGATCGGTATTCTCCCAAACATTGATGTAAGAAGCGCTCAACGTGATCAGGTTGTCCAGCTCGCCTTCGTAAATCTCGTTGACTCCAGCAAGCAAGGCGAGTGCCCATTCAACGGTTTGATTGCAGTCGCTTCCAAAGGTGTTGTAGGTGTAAAAATCGATATCCAAGGCCACTTCGACACATGAAGTCATGCTGTTTTGCTGAGCCTGAGGCGAAGGAAGGCTAGCCGTTCGCGGTCCGATCGATTCCAATTCTTCCATGCCGCAAGAAAAGGGCGTTTCTATGATGGCGTCTGCAACATCAAAGAGGGCATAGGCAGGAGTCCCAGCGGTTGTGCACCGTAACGCAGCGAGTTCATGCTGCACTCCATCCATGCGAATGACTCCATATGCCTGGTCTTTGGAAACAATCAAAGTACCTCGAATTCCTGCAGTCACAAAGCGATAGGACAACAATTCAGGTTGATACCGTTCAATGCGCAATCCCAAGTCAGTCATGTGGCCAATTTCAAGATCATCGGAATGAACTTGAAAACGATGCAACTCAACCACCAAGTGCTCGCCCGAAGGAAATGTGAGTGCCCATTCGAAGACATCCGGTCGGATGATGCTGAGTTCTCGAAAAGCGACAGCATTCAGCTCCAGGAAAATAGCAGACTCCTTATTTGATGTTGGAGAACACGAAGGGGTTTCGCTGGCAACGGTAAAGAGGGTCAAGGGGTCATCAAGCTCAATGCAGCCTTGCGCTGTTATTGCATTGTTTGCAATGAAAATCAATGCAACACATACCAGAGCGGCCCATACCAGCGGATTCAGATTTGTAGAGTGCCCCATCGATTTGGATGTAAGTAAGTGGTGAATTTAAGTGGTCCTGTCTGAAGTTGTGAATTTTCATACGCAAAATGCAACCCTGATGCGAGTCGTTGCGTATGTGCGGTCAGTATTCGAACTCTACAATTCAGTTAACATGGTGTCTTCTCAATCGTCCAAAATAGAAAGTTTTTCGACGTACAGCCAAAATGCATTGATAAATATCGTATATTTAATACTGAATTGGATTCAATCCGCGATGAAATATTCAAAAATCACAACTAACTGGAGGCGCTTTTCGCTGCTTTCTTTCTCAGCTTTGTTTCTAACGGGAACAGGGCTTGCTCAGTTTACGGGCATTGAGACCGAGGTTCATGCTACGTCGGCATATGGGACCACTTATCACATCTATGCGACTTTCGCTGATCCAACCGATGAGTGCATTGCGCTTTACTCAATCGGTACTGCAGAAGCAGGTTCTGTGGATTTATCCTTGGATGTAACCACATCGTTTTACCAGCATCCTGCTGGTTCGAACTTGGGTTCAGGGATTAGTGGCTTCTTTATCACGCTGGTGCCAGAATTGGCATATGATAGCTGGCTGACCATTGGTTCTGAAACTTCCGATGATGGCCCTGTCTCGAGCATTGGTATGTCGGATGCGTTTGCATCCTTCAGTGCTGGAGGAGGTTTTGAATTGAATGGAGAAACTGGCGGTAGCTGGTATGTAACTCCTGCTTCAAACCCTTCAGCTTTGGCTGGAGATGATGGACGGGTGTTGTTGGCTCAACTGACCGCTGCGGATGATGCGGAAGGAAATGCTGGTCACGTGGTGTGCGATTGGAATTTGCAATGGCGTGATGTAAGCGGAGTTTCTTCGAATGTCATTGGGTTGCTTGTGGATACGTCTGATAGTCCTGTAGACCTCCCGGGTTGCATGGATGCCAGCGCGTGCAATTACGATGCTGCAGCGACAACGGATGATGGTTCATGTGCCACTTTGGATGAATGTGGAGTTTGCGGAGGAGAGGGCATTGCTGCTGGTACTTGTGATTGTGCTGGCTCTTTGCCTAACACAGGTTACGATTGTGATGGAGTGTGTCTATCGGACTCAGATGGCGATGCCGTCTGTGATGAAAATGAAATTAACGGTTGTACCGATGAGTTGGCTTGCAACTACGATGTCGCTGCAACGGATGACGATGATTCTTGTTCTTATTCCGCTGAAAATTATGATTGCGCAGGCAACTGTTTGATTGATACGGACAATGACGGCGTTTGTGACGCGAATGAAATTTTAGGATGTACGGTTGAATCCGCATCCAATTATAGCGAAGAGGCTACGGAAGACGATGCGTCATGCTTGTACTCCACAACATTGAATGTGGACATGGCATGTGCGGGAATCGAGTTCTCTACCGTACATGTGACGGGCCCATTTTGCGGCTGGTGCGGATCTGACGGTTGGAATGATCTTTCTGATCCTGATGGGGACATGATTTACAGTGTTACATTGGATGTAGCTGCAGGTGACGTGGAGTACAAGTACATGTTGGATAATTGGGCTGGTCAAGAAGATTTGACCGATGATATGGCAGGGGG
>CAJWIF010000084.1 GCA_913041135.1 uncultured Flavobacteriales bacterium | reverse complement strand
TGGCTTGGACAATCGAGCAGGCGCAGTGGATTTGATCCTCGACCCTTCAGACTCCAACCACTTGTTCGCCTCGACGTGGGACCGCACGCGTCGTGCATGGAACTTCACCGGAAACGGACCCGGCTCCGGTATCTGGGAATCCCGCGATGCCGGAGACACCTGGATTGAGTTGAGTGCGCTGGATGGATTTCCAAATCTCGCAAGCACCGGACGCATTGGGCTTGCATGGCACCCAGGTGCTCAGCAATTGTTCGCCTTTGTCGACAACCAGGCCGCGTTACCTGATTCCACTTCCAACATGGAAAACCAAGACTACGAAGCGTCCTTGTTTACAGACATGACTGTCGAGGAGTTCGCCGTGTTGGACACAGCAAAACTGGAACGTTTTCTTGAAGACAATGATTTTCCAGAATCGGACGACGCGACATCTCTCTTCGAACGGGTCGCTCAAAAAACCCTGTATCCCCGTGCGCTCCACGACTACTTAACCGACGGCAACAAAGCGCTTTTCGAAGCAGACATTGTCGGAACAGAAGTATACAGATTGGGGCTTCTCAAAGGGGAAGCAACCTCTTGGAACAGAACCCATTCAACACCACTTGAGGATGTCGGCTACACTTACGGCTACTATTTTGGCATGATCGAGGTTGACCCAAACAATGCAGATCGACTCTGGATTGCCGGCGTTCCTTTGATTGAATCCATGGACGGCGGGGCAACGTGGAAATCGTTGGGAGCACCCAACGTCCATGTCGACCACCACCATCTGTGGGCGAATCCAGCGCGCGAAGGACACCTCATCAACGGCAATGACGGCGGCGTCAACATCTCTTGGGACGGCGGAGAAAACTGGATTAAATGCAATAGCCCCGCAGTGGGACAATTCTATGCCATTGAAGTGGATAACGCGGAGCCCTACAACATTTACGGCGGCCTGCAAGACAACGGGACATGGGTTGGCCCTTCCAATTATCGCTATTCAAAGGGCTGGCATCAACGCGGAAAATACCCTTGGGAAGAACTCAGCGGAGGAGATGGAATGCAAATCGAGGTGGATCCGCGCGATCCCAACATCGTCTTTACCGGATCCCAGTTTGGTTGGTACAACCGCATTGATCGGCAAAACGACGACTATACCAGCTTACATCCCAAACATGAATTGGGCGAGACACCGTTGCGATGGAACTGGCAAACCCCCATTTGGTTAAGTCGACACCAACCGGACATCCTATACATGGCGTCCAATCGGCTTCACCGCTCTTTTGATCAAGGCGAAAACTGGGAGACTCTCAGCAGCGACCTCACGCGCGGCGGTAGCAGTGGAAATGTTCCCTTTGGAACCATCACCTCCTTGCACGAGAGCCCGCTGCGATTTGGGCAACTCGCCGTTGGGACAGACGATGGTCTCATCCAAATATCACGGGATGGCGGGAATGCATGGAACGCGCTCACCTCCCCGATTCCTCAAAACACGAAACGAAACGAGTTGCTGTGGGTGAGTGAGGTCCTATGGAGTCACCACCACGAACAGCGTCTCTACGTTGCCTTGAATGGCTACCGCCTCGACCATTTTGATTCATGGATTTTCATGACCGAAAACGATGGTCGCACATGGACTCGACTCGGAGGCAACGACCTGCCCTGCGAACCGGTGAACGCCCTGGCGGAAAGCGCGTCTCGTGAAGGCACTTTGTTTGCCGGCACCGATGGCGGAGCATACGTTTCCTTCAACGACGGAAGTAACTGGAGTGCGCTTCACCCTGATTTACCTGCCGTTCCCGTTCATGATTTGGCAATCCAAGAACGCGAAAACGAGCTGGTCATTGGCACCCACGGACGCAGCATTTGGGTCCTTGAATTGGAGGCCATGTGGAAGCACTGGGATGCTTCTGAATTGTGGAGCGATGCCATTCCTGCAGCTTTCGTGTTATCCGAGATTGATACGGTAGAATTCGATGAGCAGTGGGGTGAACGAGGATGGTCATGGTCTGAACCTCGGGATGTAACGGCCGATGTCGATGCCTTTAGCCCAGAACCAATCACTGCACATTGGGTCATCACAAGCGACAGCACAGAAACCAAATGGATAGGCGATACCATTCAGCTTTTTCGGGGTTGGCAATCCCTTTCAATCCCATTGAAATTACAGACCTCCCCAGAAGTTGAATTCATTCAACCTGGCTCATACACCGTCTCCCTCTGCACGGATTCCGCAACGCCTTTAGCAACCTCAAGCCTGCTGATCGGAACGAAGGAGGATTAAGAAACTGAGAACCGGACTTCTTGTGAGATGAGACACACTGGAATGGGATTCATCTTGTGCTGATTGGCCCGGTGCATGCGCCGGTAAATCGTCATAACCTCTTGCTGCCTCGAACTCCATTGGTCCGATGCATCACCCACGTGATCCATGGCCCACTCTAATTCTGGATACGTTGCTCCGATTTGCATTTCGTCGGTGCGTTCATCCCCCCACAAACCATCGGTTGGAGCAGCGCGCTGTATGCTTTCTGGAACCGCCAAATGTTTTCCGAGCGCAAAAACCTCGGTCTTCATTAAGTCAGCAATGGGACTCAAGTCAACTCCACCGTCTCCATATTTCGTGTAGAAGCCTACCCCAAAGTCTTCCACCTTATTGCCTGTTCCTACAACTAGCGCTCGATTCTGCGACGCCAATGCATACAATGCCGTCATGCGCAGACGTGCTCGCGCGTTGGCCAATACCAGCCCCTGAGTAACCTCATCATCGTGCGGCACCACCGAACGAAATGCCTCATACGTCCCTGTTAAATCAGTGGACACACTGCGTACTTCTGGGTACGCATCAGCCAAATGAGCCATGTGCTCCCTTGCGCGACTGACTTGATCAGGATGCTGATGAATCGGTAACTCCACCACCCAAGTCGGCAGTCCTGTTCGCGCGCACAACGCAGAGGTTACAGCGGAATCAATCCCGCCACTCACTCCAATAACCCATCCGGATTGACCCGATTTTGACGCGTAATTGGTGAGCCATTGAACGATGTGATCCGCTACGCGGCCTGCTTGAAATTCAGTTGTTTTCATTGCTTAAAACATCAATCCTACCAGTAACTCGAGTTGCCCTGACTTTCCGGACATTCCAACTGCTTGCGGCTCTAAATTCATGGTCGCATCATCCGTTTTGTACAGCACCCCATCTGCTTCCGTGCCTTGCACCACATTCAAGTCTTCATATTGATTGCGGATACCCACATTGTACCGAATGCCCAAAGCAAGTGCCGTCGTTCCGGTAAACCGTCTTTCCAATCCCAATCCGACAATCAACGCAGGACGAAAAAGCCGCGTTTGTTCGACCAAACTGATGTCAGTGGGTGATTCTGGCAGTACCGAGGCATTCAATGCAGGCTCCCAAAGTTGAGTAGAATCATTAAGAAACGCCACGGTTTTCCGCTTCTCGGCTCCCTCAGCACGCACATTCAGGCCCAATCCCAAACCAAATTGCCCCCAATATGTGGTATAGCCAATTTCTTTGGTCCGCATTTTAAAAGTCAACGGCAACTCTACGTATTGGAGCCGCTGGGTGAGCTCAATCCGATCAATTGCAGAGGGCTGACTTGCCTGATTGGAGGCAAAATATCCAATCACACCGCCGGTATGAAATACATTGATACCCGTACCGATGGCATACGTTTCCGTGAATTTGGCATCAAAAATGAATCCGTAACCAAAGTGCATCGAGGAAGCCACCGATTCATGTGAAAAGTCCCGTGGAACAGCAAAACCCGTGTTCGGAGAAAGGGTTAGACCCAAATGAAACCCTTGACCCAATGACACGGTTGCCACGAGCACCATTGCGCCAAGACCAACTCCTTTATAAGTCGTCGATAGAAAAGTCAAAAAGCGATGGGACTGCTTCATCTTTGTGTTTGTCCAAAACTAACGCGGAAGATCCTGCGATATTTGAATTCAACATGTCAATTCTCACCATAGTTTGTTCAAGAAACAATCTCCAAGCACTGCTCGTGTTTGCACTCCTTGTATCCTTGGGTTCATGCACGCAAGACCCTTGGGCCGTCGATACGGATCATGTTGAACTCAGCACGCCTTGGAAGCCGTTGGATTTAATGGCGGTGCTTTCCACGTTGCCAGAAGACAGCACACAAGCCTCCGAATTCTACGCGCAACAGACAGGCCAATTTGGAGCGATCTACGTGGAAGACATCTTGAGAATTGGACCATCAGAAAGTCCAACCACCGCTTTCGAATTGCGCAATTTCGTCAACCACACGGAGGTGCAACCCATTTCCCAGGCCATCGATTCTATCAGTGGCACCGCCGCATCCAAATCGGCCCATTCCAAAACACTTCAACACGCCTTTAAACGATTCCACGCGCACTTCCCGGACGACTCCATCCCTCAATTGGTTTGGATGAATAGCGGATTCAACCACGCCGTCTTTCCGACGCCCCAGCATCTCGGTATCGGATTGGAGTGGTTTCTAGGCGCAGGTCATCCGCTCGTTCAAACATTGCCCACACACATGTTCCCCGCCTATCAACGGGAACGCATGGAGCCCAATCGCATTGCAGCCACCGCGATGCGAGGTTGGCTTTTGGTGCACTTCAGCGACCCCTGGTATGCCCCTAAGACCTGTGCAGATGAGATGCTGTTCTGGGGCAAGTCCCTGTTTATTCTTGAGCAACTCATGCCCAACACCCCTCGGCGTCTTTTGATGGATTGGACCGCATCCGATTGGAATTGGGCGCTTGAAAACGAGCGGCAAGTTTGGGTTGAAATGCAGCCGCAAGGCGAATTGTTTGAGACCAACCGGCAAAAGTTTGGCCGATGGTTCAACGAAGGGCCATTTACCCGGGCAGCCTCTATCCCACAAGAAAGTCCCGATCGGCTCGGAGCCTGGATCGGATGGAACGCTGTCAGCGACTACATGAATGAGCACCCCGAAACGTCTCTAAGTGATTTGATGCAGACTACCGACCCACTTCCTGTTTTAAAAGCTTACCGACCGGACCGTTGATGTCCGAACTTTGCACCCAACCTTTTTCAATCATGGCCGAATCCAACATCCACATCACCGTCTCAACCGACGAAAACAAGGTACCCTCCAAAATAATGTGGACCGCAGAAGACGGTCAAGTCAATAACCGGGAAGCCAAAGCGATGGCATTGTCCATGTGGGACGAGCAAGACGGGACCGCCATGCGAATGGACTTGTGGACCAAGGAAATGAGTGTCGAAGAAATGCAGCATTTCGTCTGCCAAACCATGATGACGCTAGCAGACACCTTTGAGCGCGCAACCAGCGACCAAGAACACGCGGGTGCTATTCGTGGATTCACAGAAGAATTGGCCAAGCGGCTGGGTGTGCTCAAGACGAGCTCGTAGCTCTGCGAGACATCTCAGATGTTCTCGTACAACGCATTGGTCTGCTCGATGAAACGGAGCAACTCTTCGCGTCCATCTCCTTTTTCAGCGCTCGTAATGTACACGGGAGGCATCCGATGCCATTGCTTGAGCATTTCAGCTTCATAAACCGGCAGAAAGGCAGCGCGTTCTGTTTGATTCAACTTGTCCACTTTGGTAAAGACCATCACAAAAGCCAAGTTGTTCTCTGCCATCCAAGTCATGAACTCCAAGTCTACCTTCTGCGGTGGATGCCGGCTATCCAAGAGCATCATCACGCACATCAAATTGGGCCGGTTTGTCAAAAACTGCTCACTGGTTCGCTGCCATTTCTTGCGGCTGGACTTGCTGACTTTGGCATACCCAAAGCCAGGAAGGTCGACCAAATACCAACAGGATTCCCGCTCCAAATTGATGGCAAAGTGATTGATCAACTGGGTCTTTCCGGGGGTCCCTGATATTTTAGCCAGGCTATTGCGGTGAGCGAGCATGTTGATCAAGGATGACTTGCCCACGTTGGACCGGCCAATAAACGCATACTCCGGAAAATCCGGTGCCGGGCACTCTTGCGGGTGCGCACTGGACTTCATAAACTCAGCAGTGTGTACTTCCATAATTATCCGTGCGCGTTACCAATTCCTCGTCCTGCGAACCACGCATCCAGAATTGTATTGAACTGCTTGGGATGCTCCATCATGGGCGCATGACCACATTCGTCAATCCAAAACAAGTCGCTATCAGGAAATCCAGCGTGAAACTCTTCAGCTACTTCTGGAGGTGTAATGATGTCGTTTTTTCCCCAGATTAAACAAACAGGAATGTTCATGGATGGCAAATCCTTCGACATGTTGTGGCGAATCGCACTTTTAGCGATGGCCAAAATGCGTAGAATTTTCTCTCGGCTGTTGACCGCTTCAAAACACTCATCAACCAACGCATCGGTTGCGTGCTTTGGATCAAAGAACGTCACCGCCACCTTATCCCGTATAAAGGTCTTGTCCTCTCTTCGCGGGAAACTGTTGCCAAAAGCATTTTCATACAAACCGCTGCTCGCCGTGAGTGACAAGGACGCCACACGGTCCAAATTGTCTCGCGTAAAGATCAGACCGACGTGACCACCCAGACTATTGCCTAGCAAATGCACTTTTTCCAGCGCGAGTTCATCGACAAAACCCTCTATGTGCTTGGCGAGGTTCTTCGCGCTCGTGCTGAGCATGGGCAATTCATAAATCGGAAGCATCGGGATGATCACACGAAAACGATCTGAAAAATGATCAAATACGTCTGCAAAATTGCTCAAAGCCCCAAAGAGACCGTGCAGCACAACGAGTGGCTCGCCGCTTCCCGCCTCGACGTATTTGTATTCCCCGCGTTCAATGATGGTGAGTGGTTCCATGAGTGGTGTTTTGCGTCTTAGTGTCCTCTCCAGAAAACATTCGTGCAAAGGAACACCATGATTTCACGGGAAAACGAATAAAAAACGAGGCTGTTCCACGCTCGACTGTTCACAATTTCTGTGGATAACGTGTGAATAACGTAATTCTCCACCATTCCCCACGATTCACTTAACCCGCGTCAGCACTGAATAACCGTCTATTTTGACGAAAAGACTTTTCCACAAAGTGGGAGAAAGTGGCGATTAATGGGAGAAAGTGGGGAATTCTAGATATTTTTGAAAAGCGAATCAGCCATGCTCAATCTACTCGGAGAATACAAGTGTAAAATCGACGTCAAAGGACGCCTGATGTTCCCTGCGCGCCTCCGTCGTCAGCTTGAATTGATCCTGCATCACGGCCTGGTCGTGAACCGTGACATCTTTGAAGACTGCCTCGTTATCTACCCGCAACCGGAGTGGGACAAAGTCAACAATGAGATGTCACGCTTGAGCCGATACAATCGCAAGCACCAGCTCTTCCAGCGAAAATTCATGAAGGGGGCAACGCACGTAGAGCTAGATGGCTCAGGCCGTGTCAACCTCCCTGCTCTTTTATTGGAACATGCAGGAATTGATGTCCAAGAGGACAATGAAGTCATCGTATCAGGGCTTGGAGAGAAAATCGAAATCTGGAGCAAGGCTCGCTATGGCCAATCCGTCTTGGATGATTCTGAAGATTTTGACTTCGGTGATTTGGCCGAAGAAGTACGACGCGACCTCGAACCAGGCAGCGAGAACTGAGCATGAGCACTTCCGTTTACCATATCCCCGTTCTGCCTGAGGCTAGCCTCACAGGACTAGGACTCGACACCCGGAAGAACGGGCGATTCGTTGATGCAACTTTTGGAGGAGGCGGACACACCCGGCTCATGTTGGATCAGCTGGATCAAAATGCGTGCATCTACGGATTCGATCAAGACCCCGATGCCCAAGCCAACATTCCTGACGATCCTCGTTTTCAGTTGATCCCTGAGAACTTTCGTTTTATCCGCAACTTCCTGCGCCTCTCAGGAGTGCGCGAGGTGGACGGCATCTTAGCAGACCTCGGGGTTTCCTCGCATCAATTCGATCAAGCAGAACGGGGTTTTTCGATTCGAGGTGAAGCGCCTTTGGACATGCGAATGAACTCTAAGAAAGGCAAAAGCGCTGCCGATTTAATTGCGGAATGTTCGCCGATCGAATTGACTCGGATTTTTCGGCAATACGGAGAAATCAATCGCCCCGACAAAGCCGCTTATGCGGTGGAACGCGCGAGAGAATCTCAGCGTATCACAACAACGCGCCAGCTCATGGACGCCTTAGTTGGCCAAGCTCCTAGAGGCCGTGAAAACAAATTCTTCGCGCAGGTATTCCAAGCACTTCGCATTGAAGTCAATGATGAAATGGGCGCATTGCGCAGTTTACTCGAGTCGTCCATTGAACTCCTTCCGGAAGGAGGACGACTCGTCGTGATCTCTTACCATAGCCTTGAAGACCGCTTGGTCAAGCACTTCATGCGTTCAGGAAATTTCGAAGATGCCCTGCATCGTGATTTCAAGGGACAGCTGCTTGCTCCATTTGACCTCATTGCCCGCAAAGCCATTGTAGCCGATGCGGATGAAATTGAAGTCAATCCACGCTCTAGAAGCGCTAGACTTCGTATCGCCCAGCGCACAGGATATTCTCCAGAACCATCCAAAACGGATGCCATATGAAGTCATTCCTGCGTCGCATTACAAAAGGAAAAGAGAGCCAATCCGCTCCAGTAGCGAAGGGCAATCGCGTGCTTTCAGAAAAAGAAATTGCCATACAGCAAGAACAACTTCAGGAGCAACGCACTCAAGCAGCAGCGAGACAACGCGCCATCCTATCCGCTCAAAAACAAGGCCCGCGGAACCACCCCAAAACGCATAGCGATGCGCAACCTCGTGTTGAGAAGCCTTCGTTCTGGAAACGATTCTCCTCGAAACGGAAGAAACCAGACCCACAAGTTCGCGCCGCAAAGCAAAAAAAGAACGCCATCGGCCCTGTCATCCGGGACCTTTTAAGCGGCGAGTTCTTAACCAAAGAAGGCGTCACCCGTCACATCCCCTATCTACTATTCATCAGCACCCTGTTCGTCGTGTATATCGCGATGGGATATCAGTTCGAACGTATTGAGCGTGAGAAGATGAAAAAGAAGGAACGCATCGAAGAATTGAGCGCAGAGTTTAAAACACTTCAAGCTGATTTCGAAAGCCGCTTGCAACAGAGCAGCGTTGAGAGGAATATCGCGAACCTCGGCCTCATCCAGCCCGTTGAGCCTCCCTACTTGCTCGAACAAATCGTCCCAGCGCAACCATGAAAAACCAGCACGAAATATCATTCCGTGGCTGGCTCGTTTTTGCGGCATTCGTGATGCTTGGACTTTCCGTGTTCGGTCGCATTCTCTGGATTCAGAGCGCAGAATACGAACAATGGAAAGCCATCGGAGAACGGTTTGAAAGCAGTGTGCGCTCCATTGAACCTTCTCGCGGACAGATTTACGCTTCCAACGGCAGCGTACTCGCTACTTCGGTTCCTGTATATGAAGTCCGATGGGACAGCAAAAGCGAAGCCATCCAGTGGGATCAATTCGACCGGAATCTTGACAGCTTGTGCCGCGGGCTCAGCC
>CAJWIF010000083.1 GCA_913041135.1 uncultured Flavobacteriales bacterium | reverse complement strand
AGTCAAAACAACTCGTTTGAAAATGGGGGGGGGGATTCGGTTTAATACGCGAAGTTGACAGGTCTTATCCGGGACGAAATAGCATGAAATCCTAAAGGAATCGAACGGCTTCACTGCAATTTCGGAGATCGAATACTTCCGTCTTAAAGGTCTTTAATGACGTTTTATGTTTCAGTTCAAAACGATTGTTTTGAGCGTTTTTGCGGGGGAAGGGGGGCATCTTTCAGTCAAATCAAACGCGTCCAGCACAAGAGTCTAATTCCAGTTCAGACGAAATTTGCGTGATATGGGGTGGGTCTTGCCTTAAGTCCTTTTGGTGTTAGCATAGGGTTTACCCGAATTTCAATGCGAAGTCTTCCCTTCTCTTCTCTTTAAGTGGAGTGGGGTGGCCGGCGAACGTTGAAATAGGATGCTTCCTAAAAATAAATAAAGAGTTAGTAACGTGTGAGTTGCAAATTTTAAAGCAATGGAAGTCAGGTGCTTTTAATTATCTGTTCAAGCGGCTTTGTGAATTAATTAACCCGACACATGGTGCGATGATAAGCCTTCCGGACAACCTGCGTACCTTGCCCTGTGCCTCCTGTAAAATTGAAACCAGACAGTCCCAGACTGCATCCGCGCAACCGCAACCGCGACCGCTATGACGTCGCCGCGTTGGTCGTTTGTCTTCCAGCATTGGCGGCATTTGTCACAAAAAGCAAGTCGGGTGACGATACGATTGACTTCACCAAGCCCGAAGCGGTTAAGTTGCTCAACCGCGCCCTGATCCTTCACAATTATGGTTTAGAAACGTGGGATTTTCCCGATAAGAACCTGTGTCCTCCAGTTCCTGGACGAGCGGATTATGTGCACTACATCGCCGATGTGCTTCGAGAAAACCATTTCGGCTCCATCCCCGAGGGACCACAGACAACCTGTTTAGATGTTGGAGTTGGGGCGAGTGCGATCTATCCGATTGTTGGAATTGTGGAATACGGGTGGTCCTTCATAGGATCGGATGTCTCGGAAGAATCCTTGACCTCTGCGGAGGCCATCAAGGCAGGGAATCCGGGTTTGCTAAACAACTTGGACTTGAGACTCCAACCGGAAGGGAAGCGGATTTTTCATGGAATGCTGAAGCCGACGGACCGCGTGGACGCGGTTCTGTGCAATCCGCCCTTTCACGCTAGCGCTGAAGATGCCATTCAAGGAACTCTCCGCAAGACGCGCAATCTTACGGGTGGCCAACAGCAAAGTCCGATGTTGAATTTCTCCGGAATTGCAAAGGAGTTGATCTTCGAAGGAGGGGAAGTGAAGTTCATCCAAACGATGATGCGAGAAAGCCGGAGTTTCTCCAAAAACGTATTTTGGTTTTCTTCCCTCGTTTCCAAGCAGTCCCACCTCAAGGCGCTGTACCACGAATTGAAAGCGATCAAGCCCGTCGAAATCAAAACGATTCCCATGGGAACGGGCAACAAGTCCACACGCATTGTAGCGTGGACGTTCCTATCGAAAGAAGAGCGCAAGGAGTGGCGTGAGCAGAAGACGGCCACGGCTCCTAAAAGCTGAGATCTTTATTTCCACTTGATGTTGCATCCCATGGAAGGGATTTGGCCAGTTGAGGCAACCTCGTGGCCTGCCAACATGGTGCGCACAACGTCGCGCAAATCGTGACCTGTCACAGGGATGCCGTTGCCGGGACGTGAAGCGTCAAATTGGCCGCGGTATATGCACATTTGATGGGCGTCAAACACACTAAAATCTGGAGTGCATGCGGCATCATAGGCCCGCGCCACGGCCTGGCTTTCGTCGTAGAGATAGGAAAAGGGGAAGTTCTTTTCGATGGCCAATGCCTTCATGAAGGTGAATCCATCTTGTGGATGGGTGCTGACATCGTTGCTGGAAATAGCAATGACGTTGACGCCGAGCGCTTGCATGTCATTTCCGAAAGCAACCAAGCCGTCCAACAGATGCACCACAAAAGGGCAGTGATTGCAGATAAACATCACGACGGTCGGCCCGTCTTGCATCAATTCTTGTGACGAAAGCATCGCGCCATCGATAGCATTGGGAAGTTGGAAGTGCGGAGCGTTGAAGCCGAGGGGGAGATCGGTGGTGGGAGTGATGGCCATGGTATTCAGGTGATGTTGGGAGGAGAGGCTGGGTGCAATGCGTGTGTTTTGATTTCAAGAACCCCATCGGCTTGGATCAATTCAAAATCCAGGCGGTAGAAGATGCAAGAGGGTTCCAAAACAAATGACGTGTGTCCATGCACAACGAAGTCAGTTTGTGAACGCACTTCAAACGATTGGCGATACAACGTTGGGAGCTGTGCTACGGAAATATCGGGGTGTCCAAATGGCTCCTCGATGAGGCTAGGCGAAGGCCATTCCGTGGTGGTTTGAGCCAACTGGATGAAGGCGTTGTCTTCGACGAAAAGTTGGAAACGGCCCAACATATTTTGAGGGTCATTCGGCGAAATCACGTAGCTTCCTCTGTTAAAATTTAGGTGAGATGAAATGCTCCAACCTTCACTATTAGAGCCTTTTAAGCTTAAGTTCAAAGCACATCCATCAGGCGGTAAAGCATGCCGTGCGGGTGCTTTCAATGCAGCTGTCTTGGACTCATTTTGGAAGACGAATTTCAATGTTCCACCTTGGGTCAGTTCTTTCGCGTGAATGCGTGTGCCCGCGATGCGAACACCATTCCAGTACACGGATTCCACGGCAAATCGATCAACCGCGTTGCCTTCCGTTTCAATGTTCAAAATGCGGTCATCACCCAATTGTACCGTAGCTCTGGAAACGGAAGGGCTACCCAATTCATACCACCCCGATCCGGGAGCGACCGGATAGAATCCCAAAGCGCTAAACAAATACCACGCAGACATTTGCCCCGCATCGTCATTGCCGCAAAGCCCATTGACATCCGGTCCATACATGCGGTCGCAAATCATGCGCACGCGTTCCTGTGTTTTTTCAGGTGCACCTGCCGCGTTGTAGAGGTAGGCGATGTGGTGTCCGGGTTCATTGCCGTGGACGTAGTTGCCGATGATCCCATCGCGAGAGATGTCCTCGGTGTGGGCGAAGTAGTGATCGTCCAACTCTATGGTGAACAGAGAATCCAGATGGGCGATGAACGCTTCGGGCCCCCCATGCCAGGCGATCAAGGAGTCGTTGGCGTGCGGAACATACAGCCCATAATTCCAAGCATTGCCTTCAATGAATCCTTGACCGTGGGTGTCCAGCGGATCGAATTCCTTTCGGAAGGTGCCGTCCGCAAGCCGCGGGCGCATGTATCCAATCGAGGCATCCCAAACGGCTCGGTAGCTAGAAGCACGCAAGTCAAATTCAGCCATGACATCCGCATTTCCCGCGGCCTCTGCAAGCCGCGCGATGCACCAGTCATCGTAGGCGTATTCCAGCGTTTTGGATACCGAGGAATGGCTCAAATCATCCGGGACATAGCCATACTCCATATAATCCCCCAGTCCGTCGAAGTAGGGAACTTTGGCGGTTTGAACGGCAGCGTTCAAGGCTTCATTCAAGTCGATTCCGGGAACGCCGGTGGCTACAGCATCGGCCAATACCGAAACAGCGTGGTAACCGATCATGCACCAATTCTCATTGGCTTGATGGCTCCAAATGGGCAGCATACCGTGCACGCTTTCCCCAGCATGGGCGAGCATGCTCTGGACCATGTCAGAAGCAAGCTCAGGCTGCGTCAAGTTCATCCAAGGATGCAGTGCGCGGTAGGTGTCCCAAAGCGAAAAGACCGTGTAATTCGTAAAGCCATCCGAAGTGTGAATGTTCTGGTCCAATCCGCGGTATTGGCCGTCCACATCTTCAAACAAAACGGGACTCAGCATGCTGTGGTACAACGCCGTGTAAAACGTCATAGCATCTTCTGTGCGCAACGGTTCAATGTTCACGCGAGAAAGTGCTTGTTCCCAAGCCGCATCGGCATCCGCGTGTCTGCGATCGAAATGCATCGATGGAGTTTCTTCCTCGAGGTTTGCCAGCGCTCCAGCGGTGCTTACACCTGAGAGAGCTACCCGAATGCCCAGAGTCTCTCCCGCGTCTAGGTTTCCAAAATCAAACCAGGCTTGAAGGTCCCTTCCTGCCATTTCCGGAAATCCATGGGTCTCGTCAAAGCGCCGGTAGAAGCCATTGTATGCCAGTTCCTGTCCGCGTTCATAGCCGTAGTCGAGGATAGGACGGTCAAAACGCATGGCGAAATGTACCAACCGCGTGCGGCCCCATCCCGTGGTTTGCCGGTAGCCAACTACGGTACTGTCGTTTTCAACGCGCACAAAGGTCCAGACGTTTTTGTCGGGGTGGTGGTAGATGTTGTAGGTCAAATCCAAAACGACGTGCGCATGTCCCCCGGAATCGTATGTATACCGATGCAATCCCACGCGGTCAGTGGCCGTCACTTCGGCGGCGATGTCATACCGTTCAAAATGCGTGCGGTAAAATCCAGGCTCGGCGTGTTCGTTTTCTTTTAGGAAAGTGCTGCCAAATCGCGGGGCGCCCTGTTGGTCTCGCGTTAAATCCGGAGCGTCCACCGTGGGCATAAGCAACAAATCTCCGAGGTCACTGTGGCCCGTTCCACTGAATGAAGTGTGAGCGAAGCCGAGTACTGATGTGTCCGCATATTGATAGCCGGCACAGTAGCGGTAGGTTTCTCCGTTGTAAGAGCCGTCCTTTTGAAGCAGCGGTTCGTAACGCGTTTGCGGCGTGACTTGCACCATGCCATAAGGCCGTGTTGCTCCTGGGTACGTGTGTCCCATTTTAGCCGTACCGATCATGGGGTTGACCCACTGGGTCAAATCGGAGGGAGGAAGTAATAGAGCATCGGCAGGGTCTACATTACGCTGACATCCGTGAATGAGCGCCAAACCGGTCAGAGATACAAGGATCCAGAAGTATCTATTCATAAGGCCAAATCTACCTGAATTCGATCGCTTATTTAATTTGGAACAAGTGTATCAATTACACTAACTTTCAAAAAAAACATGCGCCATTTTTCTGCGTTTATCCTTTCTTTTTGTTCGCTATTTGTCACTGCACAGCAATCGCTTCCATTTGACTTTGAAACGACCCCGACGACTGCAGATTTCCTTGATTTCGCTGGGGGGGTTGCAACTGTTATGGCAAATCCAGATCCTTCAGGAATCAATGAAAGTGCCATGGTGGCTCAGATTGTTCGAAATCCCGGAGATGTCTGGGCAGGAAGCAAAATCATTTTGTCGGACTATTTGGATCTCCAAACGATTGGGGGCTTCAAAATGAAAGTCTGGGTTCCCCTCACCAATACAGTGGTCAAGCTGAAGTTGGAAGGTTTGGGCGTAGCGGATTTGGATGCGATCACCACGGTGACAGGGGCATGGGAAACGCTGGTTTGGGATTTCACAGGCCTTCCTTCAGGGACCTTCAATGAAGTGGTGTTCATGCCTGATTTTGGCAATATGGGTGATGGATCTGAATGGTCCACGCTTTACATCGACGATGTGGAATTGTTTGATGCGACCTATGGTTTGGCTCAAATTGATTTGCCCATTGACTTTGAAGGGGATGAGGTCAATTACCACACCACCTCGTTTGCAGGAAACTTCTCGTCTCTAGCAACCGATCCGACGGATCCATCCAACACGGTGGTCGAGGTGCTCAAGACGTGGCAGTCGCTGAATTATTCGGGAACGAGCATCTGCACACCCGCAGGCCTTGCCAATCCTGTTCCATTCACATCTGAAGCGACGACGATCACCGCTAAAGTGTGGTCACAATTGGCTGGAGTTCCCGTGCGTTTGAAAGCGGAGGACCGCATGAATCCCGCGATCAGCGTAGAGACGGAGGTTTACACAACGCAATCGGGCGAATGGGAAACGCTCACGTTTGATTTGTCACAGCAAGTCGCTGGTACGCAGCCGTTGAATAGCAACAATACGTATGACGTGATTACCATTTTCTTCGATTTCGGCACTGCAGGTGGAGATGTGGGGGATCAGGTTTTCTACTTCGATGATGTAGCGTTTGGAGACTGGTCATCAGACATCGCGAATGTAGCGGTCTCATCTATGAGGATGTATCCCAGTTTGTTGTCCAACGGTCAGGCACTGACGTTGGAATCACGCGTTGACCAATCCGTTGAATTCAAAGTGATGGATGGTTTTGGTCGCATTGTTTTTGAAAAACAACACCGTGGTGCAGGAACTGTTGTGTTGCCCAGTTTGTCCGCTGGTGTTTATCACGCTACTATGCAGTCGGGAGCAGAGGGAGTGCAGCAAACGTTGATTATTCGTTGATTGCATAAGGGGCTTGTCCAGCCGATCAGAGGTTTTAATGCAAGGTATTTTGATTGCCGATTGCATGTTCTTTTTGTCTACGTTTGCTGCATAATTTACTAGGTAGTATGAAAAATATATTTTATTCAGCGACTTTGGTGTCGCTCATCTTTGCGGGATGTCAGCCGGCCTCTCTCACTGAAGCAGAGGTTCGCTCTTTTGTCGAAAGTTTTGATGCGCAAAAGAACTTGGGAGAATCAAGTGTTGAGCCGTTTGTAAACGGTTTGGCGTCTGACTTTTCATTCTTCAATGCCCGCAATGATTCAGCACTGATGTTTGATGCGGCTTGGGTCGATGCCGATTGGTTTGATCAAGACACAACGTATTCAGAGATTCAAATGATCCAGATCAATGGAGCCGTTGCTCAGGTTTACGGGGTCAGCGTCGATGTTTATGACGAATTAGAAGATCGTGCCAAGTTTTCAGGAACCGTTGCACGAGAGGATGGTAAGTTGGTTTGGAAGCGTTGGATGCACGTCGATGAGAGCCGAATGGCGACCACAGTAATGGATCCAACAACCGACAGCGAGGCGGCAGAGGACGCGTATTGGAACATGTACACCTCATTAATGCGCAATGATTTTGTCGTTGCGGCAGCGCATGCAGACACCGTTTTACAGGAGGACTCAGGCGTGGCCATGGCGTACGTTGCTAAAATGATGAAGGCGGGTTGGATTGACGAAGATGCCGAAGCTTTCCAGGCTGCGCGAGATGCGGGTTTGGCATCGCTTGACAACGAAAGCATGGTCGAGAAGTATTTTATGACAGCTTTCACCTCCTCGGGTGATGCGCGCATCGAAGCAGCCATGAAGGCGTTGGCTTTGGCCCCTCAGGATCCATTGACTATTGCTAACACGGCATACTGGTTGGGCAGCGTTGAAGAATCGGTGGCTCTCTTGGAGCGCGGATTAAAGCGTTGGCCTAAGATGGGAGCATTTCACAACCTCATGGGTTACCGCATGATGGATATGGATAACATGGAAGCTGCGAAAATGCACTTGGTATTGCAGACCCGATTGATGGGTGACGCTGCCAATCCGTGGGACTCACTCGGTGATTATTATGTTGCGGTTGACAACAAAGAACAAGCGATTAAGTGCTTCGAGAAGGCGCTGGAAATTGACCCGAGCTACAGCGCTTCTCAAGAAAAGATTGACAAACTCAATGGCAAAACGGACAGTGCGTCCTGATTCTTTCGAATCTCTCGCGGTTTTGACTAGAAAGAACCCTGCGGCATTTGAGCCGTGGGGTTTTTTGATGCATTTTTGAATGATGATGGAAGAATTTGAAAACAACGTGTTGCGGACGGAGCATTTGCCTCAAATTCATGCGGAGGAATTTGAGAAATTGTCTCTTCGCTATCGCAATATTCGATGGGTTACATGTGGATTGGTTGCGCTGGGAGTGCTCTTGATTTTCGTCGCGTTGATGGTGGCGGGAAGTATTTTGGAGCCGGAAGCGATGGACTTCAAGTTATTTGTGTTTCCGACTACCCTGTGGGTGATTGGATTTGGTGCTTGGGGGCTTAGCGAGTGGTTTGGGTTTGATCGTCGGGGGTATTTGACACGCAGCCGTGATTTAAGTTATCGCGCGGGGTGGTTGTTTCATAGCATCACGACCGTGCCATTCAATCGAATTCAGCACAGTGAGGTGACACAAGGACCTGTCGCGAAGCGATTCAAAATTTGCACTTTAAAATTATATACCGCGGGAAGTTCGGGTGCGAACTTGCAGATTACTGGGCTGGACGAAGATGTCGCCAAGCAGTTGCGTCAACTGATTGAAGAACGCAATGAATCCTGAATCTTTTGCAGACCCACAGCGCCAGCATCCTATGGGATTGGTGGGGTATTTTGTCAAGAATTTTTACGGTTTGGTCAAGTCATTTTGGCCTATCGCCGCGGGTTTAGCCCTAAGTTCTGAAGTTTTCAATTACGCCAGTTGGGTAGGTTTGGGACTTCTTCTTTTGGTGGGTGTATCGGCCTTCATTGAGTACCGATATTTTAAATTCCATTTGACAAAAGAGGCCTTGGTGGTTCACAGTGGTTGGATCCAAAAGGAACGAATGGTCATTCCCTTTGAGCGCATCCAAGCCGTGCACTTGCACCAGAGCGCTTGGCATCAGGCTTTAGGCTTGTGTGGATTGAAGGTCGATACCGCGGGCAGTGGAGGAAGTGAGTTGGATTTTGCGGCGCTCAACAAGCAAGAAGCTTTGGATTTGCGTGCTCTTTTGACTGGCGGTGCTCGGGAGTGTGTCAATCCAGAAGAGCCCCTCGCTGAAAGTGTTGAGCAGGAAGAACCGGAACCGTTAATGCAGTTGGACACGCGCAAGCTGTTCAAAGTAGGGCTTACCCAGAATCACTTGCGCAATGGTCTAATAGCTGTTGGAGCATTCTTCACTGTCCTTGAACCGCTCGAACGCTGGTGGGGCGCGTGGATCGAGTCATTGCCCGAATGGACGCTATTGTTGTTTGCTTTTGCATGGGTTTTGCTGATTATCCCTGCCATCATCCTATTCGTGTTTTTGGCTGTGCTGGTTTCTGTCGTCTCCGCATTCATTAAGTACTACCGATTCCGTGCGGACATCCAGGGAGCAGATCTCTCCATCGAGTCCGGATTGTTTCGGCGCAATGAGTTTCGAATTCCGCTGTCTAAAGTCCAGTTGTTGGATTGGAAGAGTACGTGGCTCCGGCGGAAGTTGAGTTTGGAAACACTACAAATACACCAGGCACGAGCGCAAGCGAGTGGGGGCTCTCAAGGATTGGGGATTACAATCCCCGGTCTCGAAATTGAACAGAGCAATCTCATAATTCAGTCTGTTTTCCCAAAATGGAGCCCCGCTGTTGTTGAGCATTTTCAGCCAGATTCTTACCTCCGCTACCGTTTGTTTCTATTCGCTTTGCTTCCTTTGCTTCCGATTGGGCTGGTTCTGGGCATGGGCTGGTTATTTTGGGTTTTCGCCCCGTTCTGGGTGGCTTTTCGATGGTTGACTACGCAGCGTAAATTCGAAGGGTATCGGGCGACAACCGATGGGGTCGGGGTGATGATTGAAAATGGGTGGTGGTTCAAGCGCAGAACGTTGCTTCAATGGCATCAATTGCAGCGGGTCAGCTTTCATCAAAACAGAATGATCGAGCCACGTGGTTTGGCGCACATCGTCTTGCATTCGGCA
>CAJWIF010000082.1 GCA_913041135.1 uncultured Flavobacteriales bacterium | reverse complement strand
ACTAGAGCGTATTCGCCAGGAGCGTTCAGGTTGGCAGTTTATAGCGGTTGCACTTCCATTATTTGTCGCGGGTATATTGGGATGGTTTTTTACATTTCTTCGCCGTCGCCGATACGCTAGGTCTTTCGAATCTCATTGAACACATTTGCATGCATCGCAATCTTCGTCTCTTCTATTTCCTCCTTTTCGGTACAGCTCTTGCCGCAGGTTTGCGGTATTATTCACAAATGCAATCGGCGGAGTTGGTCGGTTTTTCGGCTTCAGACTTTGCTGTAGTTGATACGGCATCAGTCAATCGCATTTTCATTGCGGACAAGGATGGCGGACAGGCACTTCTTGAACGCATTCCAGGAGAAAAGTACTGGAGTCTCAATGGTAAACACAAGGCCAGAAAGGATGCTGTTGATTTGTTGCTCAAGACTTTTAAGCGTGTAACTGTGCAACGCCCTGTCTCAGAGTCGGAACTTGATAATGTCAATCGCTTATTGGCAGGTCGCGGTAAAAAAGTGGAGATCTACCAGGGTGGAGATCAGCCGGTGAAGACTTGGTACATTGGGACTGCCACGCAGAGTCACACGGGAACGTACATGGTCCTCGGTGACGGAGCAATGGGTATCGCAGACGAACCCTTTGTGACGCACATGGAGGGGTTTACGGGTTTCTTGTCGACTCGTTTTTTCACGGAAGAAGTCGAATGGCGGTATACAGGAATGTTTGATTTCCCTTCGAATACGTTGCGAAAGGTTGAGGTGGTGTACCATGAAACTCCTGAATGGTCGCATACCATGGAGGTCGATTCTCTAGGTCAATTAACAGTCCTTCGATCGGGAGAATATTTGGATGCAATGGATACGTTGACCTGGCAAAACCGATTCAACCTCTTTCGGAAAATTCACTTGGAAACCTTCAATAATCATTTGTCTTTAGAGGGGTTGGCAACGCTTTCGGCAACGAATCCCGCGCTGACCATGCGAGCTTGGAATTGGAATGACACGGTGCCAGAAAAGATCGAGCTGTTTTGGAAGGATCCGATCATGGATACGTACAACGATGCGGGTGAACTCAATCAGTGGGACGGTGCTAGGATGTATGCGCGGTATCGTGATGAGCTCGTGTTGGTGCAGCGCTTCGTGTTTGACGATCGCATGGCCGTTCCTGCGGATATCAAGAGCCGGCCTTCGCGTTAAGTTCTTGGGTCATCGCTTTGGCCAAGTTGTTCCAAGAGTACTGCGTCCGCGCCGCATCGAACGCCTCAGACGAAACAGGCAGTGATTCGAGTACATTTTGAATTCCCTTCGCGAGTGCCTCCGGATCATTTGGCGGGCAGACAATTCCCGTTCCAGGAGTTTTGAGGTATTCAGACAATCCTCCCACATCGCTAGCGATGACCGGTATTCCATAGTGCAGAGCGATAGCACTGACACCGCTTTGTGATGCCGTTAGGTAAGGAAGGCAAACCGCATTGCACGCTCCAAAGAATGTCGGCAGCTCGGCATCCAAGATAAACCGAGTGTGCACGTGCACCTGCTCGGGGCTTCCTCCAGCGTCTATTAACGCTTGGTATGGCTTCCAATCATCATAAGATTCACCCGCGATGAGAAGATGGACCGTTTTGTCGCTAGAGCCTAGGAGTTCTTTGGCTCCAATCAGTGTTTTCAATCCCTTGTACGCACGAATGAGTCCAAAAAAGAGAACGACATCCGCTTCATCCTGTGATGGCAAGTGCAACGCCGTCCGCGCATCCTGCATTGTCTGCAATTCGGGGTATTGATCGTAGAGGGGATGAAAAAAGACTTTAGAAGAGCGACTGGGCATAAGATCATGAACTCGATCGGCCACCTGCTCGCTCAGTGTCCACGTGATATCGACATTCTTTAAAAATCGTTTTGTGAGCCAAACATCCCAAATTTTCGCATCATGGGATGTGGCATTGTGCATAAGGCCAATGACCAATAGCCCGGGCCTTTTACGCTTCATCCGAGCAATGAGGCTGCCAAGTGCAGGAGTCAAAGCGGCATGCCAAAACGGAACGAGTAAGGCGTCAGGTCCCCATGCGAGTAAATGCTCAGCGGTGTGCTTCCATGTCCTTGGGTCGATTGAATCCAGGAGCGCTATTGGGCCGCTATCCAAGTGGCTTCCTTGCGTAAGCTGAGACTGCCCTGGAAAGATCAAACGCGGATACTGTCGCTTCCAATTTGAACAATGTACTTCATGACCTTCTTCACGAAGCGCCTCCGTTAACTTCTGATTGAATTGGGCGATTCCACCGCGGTAAGGAGGGAATGTAGAAGCGAAGGCAATGCGCATACCACAAAAATGCACTTCAATTCAGCCTTTTCAACGTTTAGCAAGTCCTATCTTTGACCGAACCTTGGTTGAAATCTCATGGACGCATACTTGGTAGACGGTGTGAGAACACCCATTGGAAAATTTGGAGGAACCCTGTCAACGCTGCGCGCAGACGATCTGGCAGCGCTTCCAATTAAAGCACTTTTACAAAACCATCCAAACCTGGATCCACATGCCATTGGCGATGTGCTTTTGGGGTGTGCCAATCAGGCGGGAGAGGACAATCGAAATGTCGCTCGCATGGCGGGGTTGTTGGCTGGCTTGCCTCCGACAGTCCCTGGTGAAACCATCAATCGATTGTGTGCTTCTGGCATGGCAGCAGCAGCGCATGCGTCGCGTATGCTTCATATGGGCGATGCCGAAGTTTTGATTGCGGGAGGAGTGGAGCATATGACGCGCGGTCCATGGGTTCTTTCAAAGGCTTCCCAACCTTTTGGCCGTGACAGCCAACTGCACGATTCGAGTTTTGGATGGCGATTCATCAATCCACGAATGGAGGCGCTTTATGGTACAGAGGGGATGGGGCAAACGGCTGAAAACCTGGTGGAATTGCATGAGATTAGTCGTGAAGACCAGGATGCCTTCGCTTGTTGGTCCCAAAAAAAAGCAGCGTTACATGCTGCGACGCGGCACGCTGAGTGCATGTCTGTAGAAATTCCTCAGCGAAAAAAGGATGCCCTCATTTTGAGTATCGATGAATTTGCGAAGCCAGGAACAACTGTTGAGGCATTGAGCCGTCTTCGACCTGCTTTTAGAAAGGAGGGAGGGAGTGTTACGGCTGGAAACGCATCCGGATTAAATGACGGTGCTGCTGCGCTTTTGATGGCCTCTAAAAAGGGGATGGCTGTGCACGGTTTGGAGCCATTGGCTCGTATCGTCTCTTCTGCGGTTGTTGGAGTGGAACCGAGAATTATGGGGATTGGGCCTGTTCAGGCTTCAAACCTCGCTTTGCAGAAGGCTGGGTTGACCATGGATGACATGGATTTAATTGAATTGAACGAGGCTTTTGCGGCACAAGCGTTGGCATGCACGAGAAGTTGGGGGTTGTCAGATCGAGATGAGCGCTTGAATCCGATGGGAGGTGCCATTGCTTTGGGACATCCGCTGGGAATGACGGGGGCCCGCTTGGTGCTGACTGCTGCGAATCAACTCAAACGTTCGGCGAAGCGGTATGCGCTTGCTACTTTGTGCATAGGTGTGGGGCAAGGCTATGCCATGGTCATTGAAAATACAGCCGTGTAAAGAAATCATCACATGATTCAGTCCTTCCGTGAAATGATTCCTGTGGTAGATCCGTCGAGCTATGTCCATCCGATGGCCTTGGTCATTGGCCATGTCACGATAGGGCCAGATTGTTACATTGGGTCAGGCGCTGTGCTGCGAGGAGATTGGGGGCGTATTGTTCTGGAATCAGGCTGCAATGTTCAGGAAAACGCAGTCTTGCATATGTTTCCAGGAGCCACAGTTCACCTGAAGAAAGGCGCCCACATTGGTCACGGAGCGATGATTCACGGGGCTACGATTGGCGAACAAAGCATGGTTGGAATGAATGCGGTGATCCTTGACGATGTTGAATTGGGCTCCGGTTCAATTGTCGGTGCCTTGGCCATGGTCAAAGCGAATTCAATGTGGAATGAGCGCTCTTTAGTCGTTGGAAACCCTGCCAAATGTATCGGTGAAGTTTCTGATGCCATGCTCGCACATAAAATTGAGGGAACTGCATTGTATCAGCGATTGCCTGCAGACATGATGGCGTATGCCACAACGTGTGAAGCTCTGACAGAGGGCGATGCAGATCGACCAGGCGATTTCCCGTCTTTCGATACGTGGCAAAGCCGCAAAGCAGAAGACTGATTATGGGAAAATCGGGAAACCGGCAAGTTCAATTTAAGCAATTCACTGTGCGTGATGAGCGCTGCGCCATGAAGGTTGGAACGGATGCGCTGATTTTAGGAGCGTGGTGCGAGGTTGAAGATGCATCGTCTGTTTTAGACATTGGAAGTGGTTCTGCCATAGTAGCATTGATGCTTGCCCAACGAGCCAAGGACGCTCGCGTTGTAGCTGTAGAATTGGAGCAAAGTGCATTTGGTCAAGGGTGTGAAAATGTGGGGCAATCTCCTTTTTCAGGCCGTATCCAGTGTGTGAACCAACAGATCCAAGAATTCTCACATGAGCCACGCTGGCAAAATAGCTTTGATGTAGTCGTTAGCAATCCGCCATTCTTCCATGGCAAGCCCAAGTCTCCGGATCCTTCTCGAAATTTAGCACGTCATGACGATACGCTTCCTTTGTTGGAGCTGTTAGATTCCGCATTGCGATGCATGCGTCCTTTGGGGAGATTCATGCTGGTTTGGCCAGCCGAAAGGAGGGAAGAGTTGTTTGCTGCTGCGAAAAGCAGAGGATTGAGCCTGGTCCGTGAAATGAGCATTCAAGGGACACCATCTCATGAGTCAACCCGTTTCTTGACGGAATGGTCTTCTCTGTGTTTTGATGAATCGAAACGAGAAGAAATGAGCATCGAGAAGGGTCATCGCATCGAAGGTCAGGTAAACCTTACAGATCGCTATAGCGAACTTATGAGTCCGTATGTCCTCGCTATCGAGTCATCAGGCGCCTAGTACTTGCTTTAAACGGTCTACTTGTGCAGACCAAAGCACTTTTGAGTCATCAATTTCATCCTCTTCGGCAAAATCAGTGATCACAATCGCGGTGTCTCCTGTGAGGTCGTCAATTTTGATTCTAAACTCGAAGTAACTGGCTATCCCCGAATCTTCATCCTCAAGCCACCGAAATTTGATGAAGTCCTCGCGTTTTTTGCTAATGATTCGAGCACTTTCTTCACTGCCGTCCCAAATGAATGTGTGGATGTCCTTTGTTATATTGACATCATCACAAAACCATTCAGCTAGTCCGCTCGGAGTGCTGAACATATTGAACAAGACTCCTTTAGAACTATTGACAGGGTACTCGACCTGAAATTTCACTTTTTCCATCTCTACACTTCCGCTCATGAGTTCCTAATGTACGGAATTAATGGCTTTCTCGGTTGCATAAAAAGAGGAATGAAAATTTAGGGTATGAATGCCGGCTCTTTGTTTAGATTCTTATATTTGCGCCGCCTAAGACTTGGCGGGATAGCTCAGTTGGTTAGAGCGCAGGATTCATAATCCTGAGGTCGAGAGTTCAAGCCTCTCTCCCGCTACAGATAAAAGCCTCTCCTCACGGAGGGGCTTTTTTTTGTCTTTACATGAATAAACAACCTATTTGTCGATTAAATTACGCAATTGAAAGCTTGATTAAGTGTGTTGAATTCTTCTTTAGAATGAACACAATAGCATATGTAGCAAAGAAGGCTCCTCACATTATTGCTCTTGGTGGTCACTGTTCAACAATCAAACGCACAGTTTTTAGGGCTTGTTGTTGAAGAATAAGCTGTGTAGTCTCATGGTGTGACGTACCGGTTTTACGTAGAATTCAACGGTGAAGGATATAAAATAACGACTGTTTTTGCTACTGAAGCCTATTTAAACAATCCTCCAGTATTAATCGAAACGGATGATCCAAGCGGTTTTTATCAATCTGAGCCGGGGTTTGACTTGTATTAAGGATTGTCCTCTTCGTTTTCTTGAATTATTGGGCACAAAAAAAGGGAGCCTAAGCTCCCCTTTTCAATTATATCAATCAAAGCTCAGCGACGTTCCCGTGCTTCGCTTTCATTGCAACGAATCTCTCGACCCATCAAATCTTTTCCTTCCATGTTTTCGAGAGCTGCAGTAGCTTCCTCATGGTTAGGCATTTCTACAAATCCAAAACCCCGGCTTCGGCCAGTTTCGCGGTCATGGACAACTTTAGCGCGTTCAACAACACCATGTGCTTCAAACGCTTCACGCAAGGCAACGTCGTCGACGCCCCAAGCTAAATTTCCTACAAAAATATTCACAATAGATGGACTTAAGGGCACAAATGTAATGTGTAGAGGCTACTGAATCACAAAAAAGGTCAGTTTTTGACTGTCTAGGGTGCTGATATCCGGTTGTTTTGATGTTTAATATCATCTATTTAATATGTTGTTGCATGAGCTAAGGTGCGTTTGGTATAGATTATCATGAGTTTCATCTGATTTTTAGGAAGGTTCATCGTATAAGTTTCGTATCTTTAATTAGAATTATCACATCACAACATGCGTGCCATAACCATCCTCCTGTTCCTTGCCCCAACGTTATTGTGGGGTCAAATCTGCAATGAACCTTCACCTGTGTCTTACATAGGCTTCGGTGCCCAGCAAACTGAATCCGACTATTTCTCGGGTGAAGATTACCTGGATGGCCTGAACAACTCACCGGCTTGGTCTCTTGGTACTGGGATTTCTGATAATAATTTGGCCATTTGGTCGAATGCTGACGTGCACACTTTTTTAGGTGTGAAGGCACGGAACACCACGGCGCCGAATGACAATGTTTCTGCTGACGGAAACGCATATCTTGTAGAACCAGGATTCTCCTTAGGGAGTCAGAATGGTTCAGTAGGAACTGGTCCAGAAGCGAATTGGAACATTTTGATGTATGCTGGTTTGGATGCAGGCGCATTTGATAGCGTTGACGTGATTATGCACATCGACTTTGATCCATGCTTCGATTACACATTAGAGGACATGTATTCGATTAACATCGGGTCTGCCTTTGATGGCAATCCTGATGGCAATCCGTTGACTGCGGCATCTAGTTTCTCATCATTTGGTATCAACACCAATATGGGGTCTTCTGAGATTGCGGCATTGAACCCGGCAGGAGCTGGCTTTGATGCCACTGCAGAGGGTTACTACACATTTGCTATTCAAGTTTTGGATAATTGTGGAAATCAAAAACTATGGAATGAAATTACGGTTTACGTTCAATCAACAACCACTTCAGGTGGAGATGCTGTAGCTGATTCCAATGGTAACAATGTCTATGACGACAACGAAGTCGTGGGTTGTGCAAATGCCGCAGCATGTAATTACGACTGTATGGCGACTACAAACGAAGGGTGTGAATACACTTCATGCTCAGGCTGCACTGTTGAAGATGCTTGCAACTACAACAGTGAAGCAACAATTGTCGACACGGAAAGCTGCGATTATCCTTTGGATTTGTATGGTGCTGTCCACTTCGACTGTGATGGAGTTTGTTTAAATGATTCAGACAATGATGGTGTTTGTGATGAAGATGAAGTTGTCGGCTGCCAAGACAACACCGGTTGTAACTACAACGCAGGGTCGACTGACTTTGGGAGTTGCTCATACCCAGCAACGCATTACGATTGTGCTGGTGCTTGCTTGAACGATACTGATAATGACGGTACGTGTGATGAGTTGGAAGTCCACGGATGTACTTCTTCATCAGCTTGCAACTATGACGGAGATGCTACGGAAGACGACGGTACTTGTGAAACAGCTTCTTGCGCTGGGTGCACCGTTGTCAACGCATGTAACTACGATGCTTCGAAGTCCATTTCTGATCTGAGCTCTTGTGTCTACGCTTCGGGATGTGATTCTTGCAGCGGTGCCACTGATGGAACTGGAACGGTTGTAGACGGCGACACGGACAACGACGGTGTATGTAACTCTAACGAGGTGGCCGGTTGCACAACGGCTTCAGCGTGTAACTACAGCTCTGCGGCAACGGATGACGATGGTTCATGCGCTACTAACGATGCCTTGGGCGTATGCGGTGGGTCATGCTCTGCTGACGTGGACGGTGACGGTATTTGTGATGATGCTGACGACTGTGTGGATACGTCAGCGTGTAATTTTGATGACGTAGCAAATGAAGCGTGTGAAAGCCTCTCGTGTGCAGGCTGCACTTTAGTTATTGCTTGCAATTATGACGCAGCAGCAACGATCAGTTCTGACACTTGCGATTTTGCAACAGGCTGTGACTCGTGCAGTGGTGCACAGGATGGGACTGGAACCATTGTAGACGGTGACACGGACAACGACGATGTATGTAACGACAATGAAGTGGGCGGTTGCACAACGTCTTCAGCTGCGAATTTCAACCCTTTGGCAACTGATGATGATGGCTCGTGCCAATCTCAATATGGTTGTATGATTTCTACTGATTGCAACTTCAACGACCTTGCCGGTTATTTTCAGTTAAGTGAATGTTCACCAGCTAATGGAGGAAGCACAGCCTGCTCTGGAGATATGATTGGCAGCCCGGCTCCACTTGGTTTAATCGTTGACTGCTCAATTCCATCAGCCTGTAATTACAACGAAGAGGGCCCTTGTGAGTGGAGTTCATGTATTGGTTGCACGAACGAAGCAGGTTGCGATTACGACGTCGAGAATCTCTATTCGGCTCCTTGTGATTACACTTGCTATGGTTGCACCAATTTAAATGCAGACAACTATGATGCGACTTCTACAATTGACGATAACTCGTGTGTGATCTCTGGTTGCGCGACAAATGGAGCTTGCAATTATGATGCTGCGGCTACGACGGACGATGGTTCATGCGAATTCACTTCTTGCGTAGGTTGCAATGCGGTTACGGCTTGTAACTATGACATGAGCGTCACGTTGAATGAACCCATTTCGTGTGTTTATGCAACCGGTTGTGACTCTTGCTCTGGAGCTTCTGACGGAACAGGCACTGTGATTGACGGGGACGCTGACAACGATGGAGTATGTGACGCCGATGAAGTGGCGGGATGCTCTGACGCTTCAGCATGTAACTACAATAGCGCTGCCACAGACAATGATGGCTCATGTCAGACGTTCGACGCCTGTGGTGTTTGTGGAGGATCAGGCGTGGATACAGACAATGACGGAGTATGTGATGCCAACGAGATCACAGGTTGCATGAACTCTGGCGCGTGTAACTATGATGCAACAGCTACAGATAATGCTGGGTGTGACTTCGTGTCATGTGTGGGATGCATGGAAGCTACTGCTTGCAACTTCGATTCCAACGCGACGCTAAACCTATTGTTGGATTGTGTTTATGCAGTTTCCGGCTATGATTGCGCAGGCTCTTGTATCACAGATACAGACAGTGATGGTGTGTGTGACGAATTCGAAGTCGCTGGTTGTACGGATGGAGATGCCTGTAACTATGCTTCTAGCGCAACCGATGACGATGGTTCTTGCACGTACCCTGTTTCTAGCTATGTTGATTGCTCGGGCAATTGCCTAGTAGACGATGACGAAGACGGTGTCTGTGACCA
>CAJWIF010000081.1 GCA_913041135.1 uncultured Flavobacteriales bacterium | reverse complement strand
ATATGGCAGGTGGAGCATCTTGTGCGCCCGTAACAGATTATGCGACTTATGCGAATCGTTTGGTAGCTGCTGGAACAACAACGAACGATACCTATGGCTCTTGCACATCATGCGATGAGCAGCTTTCTTATGCAACGGTTTCCTTTGAAATTGACATGAACAATATTGAGTATTCCACTTCGGATTATGACAACGTTGTGATCAATGGCAGTTGGAATGGATGGAATGGATGGGGTGTGACGCTCTCTGACGAAAATGCCGACGGTGTTTTCACAGGATCTGCGGAGTTCCTTCAAAACAGTTCATTTGAATTTGTTGTGGCAGTCACTGGACCTGCCGATGGTTGGAGTGGTTGGGGCATCGTATTCAATGCGCCAGCAGCTTGTAGCACGAATCCTGAGGCACCAATTGGTGAAGGAGGAGGAAACTATGGAGCCAACGTTCTAGAATCAGATTTGACCATTGCGTATTGCGCGGGGTCATGCGATGCAGTGTGCATTCCTGTGGTATTGGGTTGTACCGATGTATCGTCCTGTAACTATGATGAAAATGCCAACGACGATGACGGTTCATGTGCGGAATTTGATGCATGTGGCGTTTGCGGTGGCGAGGGGATTGCTGACGGAGCCTGCGATTGCGATGGCAGTGTTGTGGATGCCTTGGGTGTCTGCGGGGGAACTTGTTTGGCCGACGCCAACAACAACGGCACGTGTGATGCAGATGACGTAGAAGGTTGCATGTCTTCAAATGCACTGAACTATAATCCTGCTGCAACGTGGGACGACGGCTCATGTATCATTCCTGAATTCCCATTCATTACGGTGGATCAACATGCGGTCTCTGATTATGGAGTCACCTACCGGGTCTATGCCCAGTTCGAAAATGCAGGTGAAGAGTGTGTTGCCATTTATTCAGTGGGATCTAGCGAAATGGATCCAGTAAGCTTGAGTTTGGGAGTCAGTACTGCATTTTACCAACACCCAGCAGGATCCGATTTAGGATCGGGTATTGCACCTTTCTTTTTGAGTTTTGATCCAACATTGAATTACGATAGCTGGTTAACCATCGGGTCGGAAACGACTGAAGACGGGCCTGTCAGTTCCATCGGTTTGTCCGATGCATTCTCGGCTTTCAATGCTGGAAATGGATTTACCATTGAAGGCGCAACGGGGGGCAGTTGGTATGTGGCGCCAGGTTCAAACCCAGGCGCAATTGCAGGAGAAGACGGAAGGGTGTTGTTGGCGCAGTTGACTGTAGAAGATGGAGCGGAAGAAGGTTTCCTTGATGGCAACTGGAACATGCAGTGGCGCAACGAAACAGGCGAGTCAACCAATAGCACTGGACTGACATTCACTTCTGCTGAATACGTCCCTGAAGTATTGGGATGTACGGATGTTACAGCATGCAATTTCAATGCTGAAGCAAACACAGACAACGATAGCTGCTTGTTTATCGATGAATGTGGTGTTTGCGGAGGATCTGGAATTGCCGAGGGTGCATGTGATTGCGAAGGCAACATGCCGTCAGAAGGTTACGATTGCGATGACGTTTGTTTGCTTGATTCCGACGGAGATGGTGTCTGCGATGCCTTTGAAATTTCTGGCTGTATGGATTCAGAAGCGTGCAACTATAGCAGTGAAGCAACTGAAGACGATGGCACGTGTGCCTCTCTCGACGAGTGCGGTGTGTGTGGAGGCGAAGGAATTGCCGCTGGCACGTGTGACTGCGAGGGCAATGTGCCAGACAGCGGTTACGATTGTGATGGCATTTGCTCAGCCGATTCGGACGAGGATGGAGTCTGTGATTCTTTTGAAATCGCAGGATGTCAAGATCCATTGGCGTGCGATTTTAATAGCGTCGCGACAGATGATGACGGGTCTTGTACCTATGCAGAATTCGGTCAAGATTGCGATGGTGATTGCCTCAGTGATTTTGATGGCGATGGCGTTTGCAACAGCAGTGAAGTGGCGGGATGTACTTCGAACTCTGCGAACAACTACAATGCTTCAGCAACGGATGATGACGGTTCTTGTTTGTGGGAAGATGGCCTCTTTACAGGTTTGACGTACGAGCTTGTCGGACACGATTTGATCGAAGGTTCTTCGACCTATCGCCTGTTTGCTAATTTCAATCCAAGTGAAACGATTCAGGTGACTGCTTGCTACGGTACCTCAGAAGACAATTGGAGCATTTCTTCGACTGAGCCATTCCATCAAGATCCCAATGGAGCTTTGTTGGCGCACGCAATCAACCCTTCTTATTACGCCTTTTTTCCAGATTTAGAATTCGATAGCTGGCTGGCTTTGGGTGGCGCACCGGGTGCACCCGTTGAATTGCAAACCATTGGCTTGGAGGCGTTCTTCTCTGATTTTGAAACGTCCGGAGCAAATGTGCTCGTCAACACGACTGTAGGAGCTAGTTTGTACTACATCCCAGGCGCAATGGGTAGCGTACTTTCCAACCCGACTGACGGGAAGATGCTATTGGGCCAATTCACCACCAGTGGTGTGGTCTCTATCAAGTGCAACTTGCAATTCCGAGACGTTGAACAAGCCACGCATTATGCGACTGATCTGAACATTGTGTTCCCAACATTTGGAGTGGGCTGCACAGATTCAGATGCTTGCAACTATGACATAGAAGCTACAGACGATGATGGCACATGCTATTACGATTCTGAGTTCCGTGATTGCGGTGGTGTTTGTCTGGCAGATGCAGATGGCGACGACGTGTGTGACGCTGAAGAAATTCCGGGTTGCATGGACTCGACTGCTTACAATTACAACGCTGAAGCCACCGACGAGGATGGCAATTGCCTGTACGCTGGATGCTTCGACGAATTGGCCTGTAACTTTACGCCAGAGGCAGACGTGGATGTGCCTTCGACGTGCATCTACCCTGGAGCCTTTATGGACTGTGATGGAAATTGCAACGGTGATTACGAAGGGGACGGCGTAGAAGAATGTGCGGAAATCTCCGGGTGCGCTTCAGCATCTGCCAACAACTATGATCCCGCTGCAACCAATGATGATGGTTCTTGTGTGTGGGGTGATGAGACGTTCTTGGGCTTAACCTACGAACTCATCGGAGAAAACACCATTGAAACGGATGCGACATATCGTCTCTATGCGAACTTCGATCCAGACGCTTCTGTGGACATGACATCCTTATTTGGAAATAGCCAAAACCCATGGTTGACCATGAGTACGGGCGACTTTTACCAGCATCCACTGGGAGCTGACTTTGGTGGAAACATCAACCCTGGATTCTTCGGGTTCTTCCCGGAATTGGAATTTGATTCGTGGTTGACCATCGGAGCTGGACCAGGTGACTATAATGCCTTGGCTCAAGAAAACATGTACCTGCACTTGGATGATTTCAATGCAGGAGATGATCTCATTATTGATTCTGAAGCAGGTGCTCAAATCTTCTTGAATGGCGGTGCATCAGATTCGCAGGGCGTTCCCGATGAGAATGGTCAATTGCTCTTGGGACAGTTCACGACAAGCGGTGTGGTATTCTTGCGCTACAACATCCGATTCCAGGATGCTGCTGGCACCGTTCATGAATTTACCGACCTCGAACTCACCTTCCCGCCGATTGCAGGAGGTTGCACGGATCCCATGTCTTCGAATTATGATGAGACAGCCAATTTTGAAGACTTGACCTGTATCTACGACGGTTGTACCGATCCGGATGCCGACAACTTCAACCCAGCGTCCAATTTGAATGATGGTAGCTGTTTGTACACGGGTTGTTATGACGCTGATGCGGACAACTACAATACTCAGGCCAACACGGGCGATCAAGAAGCGTTGTGTGAGTACTTCGGTTGCATGGATGCCACTGCGGACAACTACGATGCGGGCGCCAACGTTGAAGACGGCAGCTGTTTGTACACAGGGTGTATGGATGCAGCAGCGGACAACTATGATGCCCAAGCCAACACCGGCGATCAAGCGGCGTTGTGCGAGTACTTCGGATGTACCGATGCCATTGCGGACAACTACGATGCCCAAGCCAACGTAGAAGATGATAGTTGCTTGTACACGGGTTGTATGGATGCTGAGGCAGACAACTACAACGCTCAAGCCAACACGGGTGATCAGGGTGCGATTTGTTTGTACACGGGTTGCATGGATGCAGCAGCAGACAACTACGATGCCCAAGCCAATACAGGTGATCAAGAAGCTTTGTGCGAATACAATGGATGTACGAACCCAATTGCGGACAACTTCAATGTGGGCGCCAACGTGGATGACGGATCGTGTATCGTGGCCGGTTGCATGTACGATGCTGCACTGAACTACAATGCGGATGCGACATATGACAATATGACGTGCGAATTTGCAGTCCAGGGTTGCACAGATCCAGCGGCTTCGAATTACAATGAAACTGCGGGCGTTGAGAATGATTCTTGCTTGTACGCTGGATGTACGAACGCTGGAGCGGATAACTACAATTCAGATGCGTCCATCGACGATGGAAGCTGCATCTATTCAGGATGTACAGATCCATTGGCTTGCAACTTCAATGCTGCAGCAACCAACGAAGATGGATCTTGCTTGATTGTTGGATGTATGGATCCGGACGGATTGAACTACGATGAGAACGCCAACTTCCCAGGAGGCTGTGATTATCCGGATGCCTGCCCAGGAGATATCAATAGCGATGGATTCGTTGATGTCAGTGACTTGCTCACGTTCTTCCAATACTATGGAACAGCGTGTACAGAATGATGATAGAATAAGCCGATTGGACCAACCTTCCAATTTCACTTAAAACCGAAAGGGCTGCCCAACCAAGGCGGCCCTTTCTTTTTGAGAGAGAATGTGTCTGGGAGCTTACTTTTGCGCATGCTCCGACTGATCTCACTTTGCTTTTGGCTGGTTTTGTTTTCCGTTCATTTCAATGGAGTAAAAGCCCAGTTTGTTCCTCAGACTCCTTACAAAACCGCGGTGACTTCCCCGGAATGGGTGAAGATGATGTACAGCGATTCTGCAGATCGAGCAGCGGTTCGGAGTGCCTATGAGGACTACTACAAAGTTCGCCCCTTGGTGAAAAACAAGGACACACAGTTCTACAAGCGTTGGATGCGCAATGGGGATGTTCCTGCGCCATCGATGTCTACGCGTTATCAGAATCAACATTCTGAAGCAGCCAACCGCATGACCGGAGTATGGGAAGAAATGGGCCCCTGGAGCTACGATCCTGAAGTGGCCATGGAGTTTCAAGTCCAAAGCCCGGGAGCGTGCCATGTCTATACTGTTGAGCAATCGCCTTCCGTTCACACGACAGTATGGGCGGGCACGGCCACAGCGGGAGCTTGGAAATCAGAAGACCAGGGAGAGCATTGGGAACTCATGACACGAGATCTTCCTTTGACGAGTGTCTACAGTATCGCGATTCATCCTGACGATGCAGCCCATGTTTTGGTGGGCTCCGGTTCCGGTCAACTATGGCGTACGGTCGACGGCGGCGTGAATTGGAGTCTTTGCGGAGATGCTTCCTATCAATCGGTGAATCGCTGGTACCGCGATGTCATCTGGTCACCGGCTGATGCCGAGGGCACGTATCAAGCATTTGCAGCCACCGATCAAGGTTTATGGACCGTGTCAGCATCTGGAGAAACGATGACAAGCATCGCTTCAGGTGAATTCATGGAGTTGGCCTTTCATCCTGCGGCTGATTCTATTTGCTACGCCATACAACGCTTAGGAGATAGCACGGTGTTCAAACGTTCTGTTGATGGCGGAGCATCCTTTTCAACGGGAGCCGCAGGTTGGCCTTCGGTCGGAGCGGATGATGGCCAGAGTCGATGTGAAATGGCTGTGACCGCCGCAGACCCCGACCGCGTTGTGGTGTTGGCTGCGGGATCAACTGCAGAGGGCGGCGGATTGTACGGACATTATGTGAGTAATGATGCCGGTCTTACGTTTGAATTTACCTGTTGTGGAGCGGGGCCAGGAGGGCCTTGGGCAGCAGAGACAAACCCCAATATTCTGGGTTGGAGCGAAGATGGCACCGGAGACGGAGGGCAGTATTACTATGACTTGGCACTGGACGTGAGTCCAACGGATGCTGATCGTCAATTCGCTGCGGGAATTTGTGTTTGGCGGACACTGGATGGCGGGCAAGATTGGTCACTCAACGGCCACTGGGTGACGTGGGCAGGTGAATTCACAGCCGATCGATACACCCACGCTGATGTGCACGATGTCAAGTTCTTTACCCGCCTTGATGGTACGGTGGATTTGTGGGTCGCTAGTGATGGAGGATTACATTATTCAGCCGATCAAGGGGACCATTTCGAGCCGCGGATGTACGGCATTCAAGGAACTGATTTTTGGGGCTGGCAAGCAGGCTGGCATGGACCGGATGTGATGGTCGGTGGAACTTACCACAATGGCACCTTGATCCGCAATGGAGACCTCTATCACTACGGGGCAGACAATGATTCAACGGGTGGCTGGTTGGCCGAGTTGGCCGGAGATAATTTCAGGGGCTTCATCAACCCCGGCGATCCAACCATTGGGTATCACGATGGCGGGGCATTTCGCTTCACAGAAGATCGTTTTGATCGCATAGATGGGTTGCCCTTTGATGGATCCAAGCGCCCCAACACGGGCTATTGGTTTGGAGAAGTGGGCAACATGGAGTGGGATCCGCGCTGCTTTGAATGCCTGTATTCACCCGTAGGCAGCGAGTTGTGGTATTCTGAAGATGGTGGAATATCCTTCACCTTAGTCCATGATTTTGGAGGACAGAAAATCATCTCGGTGAAGGTGAGTCCTCGGGATTCCCAGCGCATTTATGTTTCGCACCAACAGTCGGGTTCTATCTGGAGAATTCACCGGTCTTTAGATGGCGGACAGACCTGGTCACTGGCATCGATTTCGTCCATCGAAAGTGGAGGGACGAATACCAACAAGCCCATTTATCTCGAAGTGGACGGAACCAATCCAGACCGTGTTTGGGGCATTCTGACGGGCACTCAAAATGGATACAAAGTGTTCGAAAGCATGGACGCAGGTGAGACGTGGCAAAATTTGACCACACCCACCATCGCAGGTGAACGGGTCATCAGTATTGCACACCAACGCGGAAGCGAAGGAGGGCTTTATGTCGGCACTACTCAAGCGGTGTACTATCGGGAGGACGCGATGGAAGATTGGACCCTTTACAACACGGGCTTGCCTGCGATCAATGTATCCACCTTTTTACAGCCGGACTACTGTGGCGGACACATTCGGACAGCCGGGACACGCGGAGTGCATCAAGCTGAATTTTATGCTCCTTCGGACGTGCTTGCAGGATTCATGGCCAGCACCACTTCAGTCAACTTGGCATCCCCATGTGATGCCGCTCCCATTCGTTTCATGGATGTGTCGGTGGCCCGATGTGAAGGTGCAACCTATGAATGGGTTTTCCCGGGTGGTTCGCCTTCCGTGGCGTCTGGTGAAGAAGTTTGGGTTTCATACGATGAGGTGGGGGCGTTCGACGTTACGCTGACGGTGACAGACTCCGTAGGAGCATCGGACACATGGACTTGGGAGAACATGATTGATGTGGTGAATGTGCCTGTATTGCCTGCTGGCGGGTTTGCCGAGAATTTCGATGGCGAACAATTTCCTCCTGCCAATTGGCGCATGGAAACACCCGGTCATGCGTGGGAACACGCCTGGGATCTCATGGATGAAACCAATGGGGTGGCGCAATTCCCCAATTATTGGGTGGGAACAGATGGAGCGATGGATCAGTTGATCACGCCTGCCTTTGATCCAACAGGAATGACTGGGATGTCATTTGATGTCGCACACCGGATGTACGCGGACTACATCGACGGGTTGGAAGTTTGGGGAAAACCTGGAGGGGAGAGTGAATGGACGGTCTTGTGGTCTGCTTATGGCGCAGACTTGTCTGTTCCCGATTGCTACACGTGGTTTTGGTATGATACCAATGGTGAGGTCGTGTGGGCTACTCATGAGGTCGCATTTCCAGCATCATGGCAGGAAGGAGTGACGTGTTTGGAATTGGCGTTTGTCAATGTTGGGGGGTATGGCAATCACACGTGGATCGATCAAGTTAGCGTTGGAAATCCTGTTGGCATCAGTGAGCATGAGCGAGCACAGTGGCGGCTTTTTCCGAATCCCAATGAGGGTCCCTTTACCACCATGGTTCCTTTGGAATTTGTAGGCTCCGCCTATGCACTGACCGATCAGGTCGGTCGCGTGGTACAGCAGGGAACGATTAAAACAAGCACAGAAGCATGGCTCTTGCGGGCATCGCCGGGGTGGTATGTCTTGGAGATTCAAGGACTCGCTCCCAAAAAGATTGTCATCCATTGAGCACATTTCAAGAGCCTTCCCAACAGCGTGA
Organism: uncultured Flavobacteriales bacterium; assembly: GCA_913041135.1. GTDB lineage: Bacteria > Bacteroidota > Bacteroidia > Flavobacteriales_D > Sanyastnellaceae > UA16. The sequence continues at coordinate 1,203 of CAJWIF010000081.1, read as the reverse complement.
GGTGGGCAGCTGGATCTTAGAATCCGGGCAAATCATTTTAGACACACGTTCCCCGGCTGAATTCAGCAAAGGCCACATCCCTGGAGCCCATGTTTTCCCCTTGTTTGACGACCAGGAACGTGCGGTCATCGGAACTTTGTACAAGCAGCAGGGTCAGGATAGCGCAGTGGAACGTGGCTTGGAATTGGTTGGTCCAAAAATGGCGGACTTTGTTCGTCGTTCTCGGCAGTTGTATCAAGAACAGGTGAATCCCAAGCCGCTGCTCATTCATTGCTGGCGAGGAGGCATGCGCTCCGGCTCCGTGGCTTGGTTGTTGGAAACGGCCGGTATTCCTGTCATCAAGCTTCAAGGTGGATACAAAGCTTACCGACAATGGGCGCGTACTGAATTGGCTAGTCTTTCCAGTATTCGAATATTGGGAGGGATGACGGGGGTGGGTAAAACACCCATCTTGCATGCGATGTCCGCAACAGGTGCTCAAGTTTTGGATTTGGAGGGCCTCGCAGACCATCTGGGATCCGCATTTGGGAATCTTGACCGCCACGAACAGCCATCTTCAGAGCAATTCTCCAACGATTGCCATGCCGTGATCGCTTCCATGAATCGTGATCTCCCCATCTGGGTCGAAGACGAAAGCCGTGTGATTGGAACCGTTCATGTTCCCGAGGAGTTGTTTCAGGCCATGAGCAAGGCCCCCATTTGGGAGGTAACGCGCACAGATGACGAGCGCATTGATGAGCTGTGCCGAATCTATGGAAATGCAGAGCAAAGCTCCTTGCGTGCAGCCTTCATGCGCATCCAAGAAAAATTAGGGGGTGCACGTTGTCAGGAGGCCATTGCGGCTTTGGATGTCGGGAATCTTCCGCATGCAGCGGCCATTGGCTTGAGTTACTACGATAAGCTTTACCAGCATACCATTCGACGGTATGCCCGCCCCGATCATCATCAGATGTCTGGAAAGGGAAAGACCTTTGATCAAATAGCATTCGCCCTTCATTCACTGCCCAATCAATCCTAACCCCAATGGAAACCATTCGATTGACTCAATTTTCACACGGTGCGGGATGCGGTTGCAAACTGTCGCCGGCTGTCTTGCACGAAATTCTATCTGGAGTGGACCGCTCGGAAGTTTTCCCGACGCTGCTCATTGGCAATGACACCAAAGATGATGCTGCTGTAATGGATTTAGGAGACGGCACGGGG
>CAJWIF010000080.1 GCA_913041135.1 uncultured Flavobacteriales bacterium | reverse complement strand
TTGTTCATTCAAAGGAATGGCGGGAGTTTCCATTGAGCCAACCACGTCTACGGGAGCATCGAGGGATGCAAAGAGCTCCGAACTTATTCTTCCTGCCAAAGCTTGAGCAAAGCCATTCAAAACCGGTTCCTCTGTGATTACCAGAGCACGATGGGTTTGTCGAATTCGTTGACTGATGAGGTCGAAATCAACAGGGTGTATGGAACGCAAGTCCAAAATTTCAGTGGATGCCTCCAAGCCCTTGGAAGCTTCTTCTGCCCAATAAACCCCGCGGCCATATGCGATGATTGTGCATTGTGGGGTGTCCGATTTCGAGACTGTTCTCACCATGCGACCTTGTCCGATGGGTACGCGATACGCGCGATCGGGTTCGGTGCATTTGGCGGCTTCTGTTCCGGGTATTTTCGACCAGTACAGCCCTTTGTGCTCGAGCACGACGACAGGGTTGGGATCGTAAAATGCTGCTTTTAATAAGCCTTTCAGGTCCGCTCCATTGGAAGGGTAAACCACTTTGATGCCAATGATGTTGGCCAGTACCGATTCGATGCTTGAACTGTGGTACGGTCCGCCTGATCCATAGGCACCAATGGGCACCCGAATCACACTGCTCACCGGCCATTTTCCATTGGAAAGGAAATAGCTGCGGCTGAGTTCCGTGAACAACTGATTGAGACCGGGCCAGAGATAGTCAGCGAATTGAACTTCGACGATCGGTTTCAATCCAACCGCGGACATTCCGACTGTCGACCCGATGATGAAGGCTTCTTGAATGGGGGTGTTGAATACCCGTTCGTCTCCAAATTTTTGAGCCAATGTCGCGGCTTCTCTAAACACTCCTCCCAATCGTCCGCCAACGTCCTGACCATATAAAAGTGCTTCAGGATGGTCTTCGAGGATTTCTTGCATGGCATGCAACGCGCAATCGACCATCAAGGACTCTTCGGCACCTTTTGGTATGCGGGTTCCTTCTTCTTCGACCACCGCAGTGGGAGCCAGTACGTGCGCCATCAAATCTTCGCCTCGAGGCTCTTCTGCTACTTGCGCGCGTTCAAATTGCACCAAAACTTCAGCTGCCACTTCCTGCTGGATGCGCTCCAGTTCTTTTCCATTGATGCCCAACGACTGCAAACGATCGAGTAACATGGGAAGCGGGTCGCGTTCACCGTGTTCATTCAAGTCGTGTCGGTACCATTCTTTTCTAACCCCGCTCGTGTGATGTCCTAACAACGGTACATCGGCATGGACTAAGACAGGGCCACGTGTTTCTCGCGCGTGTTGGAATGCCGTTTCCATGGTGGTCATACACGCCTCTGTATCCGACCCGTTGACCCGGAAGGACCGGATCTTTGGAAATGCTTTAACCAAAGTCGAGACATCGTGCGATCGGATTTCATCCGCATGGGCAGAAATGTCCCATTCGTTGTCTTGGACGAGCCAAACCATCGGCAGACCGCGCAAATCGGTCATGTGCAGGGCTTCGCTCACTTCTCCTTCTGTCATAGCGGCATCGCCGATCGAACAAAGCACCACAGGAGGTGTTCCGGGACGATCGTGTTCGAGGCCCATGCGCTCGCGGTATTGGAGGCCCAAAGCGACTCCTGTCGTTGGTATGGCCTGCATCCCCGTGGCACTACTTTGATGCGGAATTCGCGGAAATCCCTCGCGGTTAAGCGAAGGGTGGCTATAGTAAGTGCGGCCTCCGCTAAAGGGGTCATCTCGCTTCGCAAACAATTGCAGCATGAGCTCCTCGGGTTTCAAGCCGATGCTGAGCAGCAAACAATCGTCGCGATAATATGCGCTGAGAAAGTCCTGTTCTTGTAAAAGCCGTCCGGTAGCAAATTGAATTGCTTCGTGCCCCCTGGAACAGGCGTGCACGTACTTCGAGGTCAATCGGGCATTGGCTTCGAACAAATCGCTCATGGCCCGAGCGGTGCTCATGGTTCTGAACGCTTGCAGCAATGCGTCTACCGAGATGGTTGGTGTCTTCGAAGGATTCACTTTCGACATGTGGGGTAAAGATAGAGCAGTCAGGATGGGCTACCTTCGCTTTCATGCGTTTCACATTCTGGAAATGGGAAGGAGCGGGCAATGAATTCATGCTTTGCGATGCTCGCGATTGGCCGCAAAGGCCAACTGCGGAGCAGATTGAACGGTGGTGCAGTCGAGAGGAGGGTGTTGGGACAGACGGCATCATTTTTTTCAAACCGCTAACACCTCCAAATGCGAGCGGCGAGCATGAAGGGTGGGATATGGATTTCCTCAATCCCGATGGTTCACGTTCGTTTTGTGGCAATGGAAGTCGCGCGCTGTTTGCTTTTTTGCGTGACGCAGGAAGCATAGGAAACGTTGGGTGGTTCAGGGCATGTGATGGAGATCATGCAGTCTGCTGGGATGAATCTCATGGATTGCCCTCCGTTGAGATGCTTCCTGTACAACCGCCAAGAAAAGTAGAGGCAATGCATCCACAGGGGAAGGAAGCTTGGGTGGCAGACACCGGATCTCCACATCATCTAGAATGGATCGATGCAACAACGTCTCTGGAATCATTTCCGGTTGTTGAGGCGGGACGAACGATTCGACTTCACACGCAGTACGCACCCGAAGGCATCAATGTGAATTTTATTGAAAAGCGATCTGAGGATGGCCCCAACGAGCTGCACATGCGGACCTATGAGCGAGGAGTGGAGTTTGAAACGCGTGGTTGTGGAACAGGAGCTGTGGCTGCTGCACTTGCGGACCACGCGCGTATGGGGGGTGATCACCACCGCACGATACGGATGAAGGGGGGAGCTTTGAATGTGCGGTTTGTTCCACCATCGGAGCAAAAGCCAGCGTATGAGTCTGTTTGGCTTACCGGTCCGGCAAAGCTTGATTTCAAGGGAGTTTGGGAGGCCAATGGCACGTGGAAACGTCTCGTTCTTCTGTTGATTTTGTTTGGGTTTTCGGCTTCTTTTTATGCTCAAAATACCCCGTCATCTTTTCCTTGGTCGGATCAAGCGCAGGTTTCTGTACTGACGGGATCTCCAGGTCAGGATGCGTATTCGGCTTGGGGTCATACGGCCATCCGTGTTTACGATCCAGGCCATGTTCCTCCTGTCGATGTCGCGTATAACTATGGGACGTTCCAATTCAGTGATGGCTTCTACAGGCGCTTTTTAAAAGGGAAATTGGACTACCGCTTGTCACTCTCGCAATTTGCGTCGTTTCAACAGGGATACTTTCGCAATGGGCGTGCTATGTGGGAACAGCCCCTCGATCTATCTCCGAGCGATGCGAGGGCAGTCATTGCGTTTTTAGAATGGAATCATTTGCCAGAAAACAGGGTGTATGCTTACCAGTTTTTTTCTGACAATTGTTCTTCTCGGATCCTTTCTGTTTTGGCTCAGGTTTTCGGTGATCGATTGGATGCAGGTTGCCAAAATGATGAAGCTTTAGGACAAACGTATCGCGAGGCGATTCGTCCCTATATCCAAGGTGATCCATGGCTTGAAGCGGGGATTGATTTTATTTTGGGCCCGCGGGCAGATCGCGTCATGCCGCCATGTGGTTCAAGCTTTTTGCCGGATGGTTTGATGGCGCAATTGCCGCTATGTCGCTTGGACGGAAAAGCCTTTGTAGGAGTGCGGCAGGAACTTGTCCCAGCTCAACAACCTTGGTTTCGCGCGGTCAATACATCGTCGTTGGTGCATCCGTTGTTTTGGATGTTAGTGGTAGGGGTGTGGTCGCTGTTTTGGTCTTTACGTCGTGCGATTCAATTCAAACGAGGTGAGGAAACACCGCGTTGGGAGAGGGTGAGCGGAAAGTTGGTTCTGCCTTTAGCAGCTGTTTTGGGGCTGTTGCTCTTATTGATGTGGGTCGCTACGGATCATCGGGACACCTGGGCCAACGGGAACCTGGTATGGGCCTCGCCGTTGCTGTTTGTTTTATGGTGGTCTCGCCAAAGAATGCCCCGCTTTCATCAATGGATTCATCGGTTCTTGGTTGTTGGAATACCGTTGTTTCTCATCATGTCCATCTTTGCAACGCAATTCGTATCTTTAATAAGCGCATGTGCGGCTTGGGCAGTTTGGTTGAGTTTGGATCCTTGGCTCGAGTGGCCTCATGTTTTCAAACAACCAGTCCTCCCCAAATCACGGTCAACGAGTCAATGATGAATTGGAATTTCGATGGGATAGGAGGAGTAAGGCACGGTGCGCTGTTAGCAGTCATGGTGGCATTTGCTTTGACCATTGGTTGCAATCGGGCGCCCATCCGATGGGAAGTGGATTTGGCTCTGCCATTGATTGACGACGTGATCGAATGGACCGATGTGTTTTCAGACACGGCGCTTTTCTCTACGGATGGTACGACGGCGACTCTAGCATATCATGGCGCTTTGTCCAGTTGGGACATCGCATCTTTGACTCAACTCCCGGATACATTGGTCACTGAAGACCTCTCGCCAGATTTTATCGGAGGGCCCTTTCAAGTGCCGCCTGGAGCTATTCTATTGGATACAGAGGAGGATATTGTCTTTCAAGGCATCGACCAAGCCTTCCGATACATTCGTCTCGAATCAGGTAGCATATCGTATTCTGTTGAGAGCTCCACCAATGGCTACGTCGAATTGCATTATAGCTTCCCGAGTGTGACCATTGGGGGACAGGAGGTCAACCTGGACGTGTTGCTACCACCTTCCGTCTCGGGTGCTATCCAATCGGAGACGGGCACCATTGATTTGACGGGAGCTGAAATTGATTTGACCGGTGTTAGTGGAACTGAAATCAACCGCATTGCCAGTCAATTGACCATTGGAACACCGGCTTACCTGCCCGATACCGCTCAGGTATATGGTGATGACAGCATCCGTGTGAGTATGCATTTTCAGGACATGATGGTCCGTCAAGTTGCCGGATATTTTGGAGAAGAGTTTGTGGATTTGAATGTCGATCAAACCGTGTTTGATCCGGAGATATTTTTAGGTGGTTTTATTGATGTGTCGCCTTCCCGCGCTCGCCTTGAATTTCAAAACACCCTCGGTGCGGATTTGCGGCTCACATTGGATGCCTTGTCCGTTGATGGAATTGCCCTTGATCACCCTGCATTTGGAGTTCCCCAGTTGATTTCTCGTGCCGATTGGCAAGGGGATGCGGTGGTTCCAGCTATTTGGGAAATGGATTTACTCCAGACGGGACCTTCCTTTTTTGAGCTGTTGGGCTATTTGCCTCAGTCAGTGACGGTTTTGGGCTCAGCTACATTGAACCCACTGGGGGATGTTTCAGGAGGTAACGATTTCTTTGATTCGCAGGTGCCGCCTGAATTGGTGTTGGATTTGGAGTGGCCACTGAATACCCAAATCGAACATCTGAGATTGCGTCAAGTACGTGATATGGATCCGATTTCGCTGCCGGACTTCAATGGGGATCTTGTGTTTGAAGTGACCAATGGATTTCCTGTTCATTGGGGGTTGGAGTGGGTGTGGACATTTGACAATGCTTCACTTGAGCCCTTGTTTTTTGCCGCGGAATCGCCAGCTTTTCTCTCGGATATGACCGAGGATGTTCCGGTCGAATATCGGATTCCAATCTCTTCGGAAATGTTGCTTTCTGGAGGGCAATTGGAAATCACAGGTTCCATGCACACCGATGGGGCCGTTGTGTTCTCTGGCAATGAACGCATGCGTCTGCAAGTGAGGGTTGAGGGAGTTCACGAAGTTGTCATCAAATGAAGCACGGCGCAAACCATACGATTCTGTTCTTGCTCGGGTTGGCTCTACTGCTCATACCTGCTGAACTAGCTGCGCAAGTAGAAGCGGGAATCTCCGTGGATTCTTTGGTGAACGAACCCTTTATGGATCAGTGGTCCGCAACTGTCTGGGGGCAGCATCGATCCAATACGTTGGATCATGAGTTGGGCGGGATTCTTTTGCGAGGCGGAATGATCGATCGTGATTTGGTGGAGTCGGCATTGGCCAATCTAAAGGGAGATATGGGAGCGTTTGGTTTTTCGGCAGGAGGTCTTTTTAAATGGAGCTCAACCCGTTTTTGGAAAGAAACAGATGCTCGAATTTGCGGTTCCATTCAGGGGCGATCACTCGTCGATGCGCGATGGACGCAAGAAATGTTTGAATTGGCCTTTATGGGGAATCAAGGACATCTTGGTAGGTGGGATGTCTTGGATGGCTCTCAACTCCGGACCACAGTGTGGGGCACGGCAACGGTAGGTTTGGAAGGGCGTTATAACAATCGGATAGAGCTGGGCTTGGCCTATCGCAAGGTTCAAATGGCGGGGCAAATCCACACCGGTTATTTCCGTGTGAATGAAGATGTTGACTCCTTGTATGTTTCCATGCGAGCTGATGCGTCTATTGATTCCCGCGCAGGTCTTGGTTTAGCGATCAATGGCGAATGGCATTTCATCCGGGAGGAAGCGCCTTTTGCTTTCCATGTTCAAATTCAAAACTTGGGATGGGTTGTTGTGCCTGGGGGCGGTCCACGTTACGCTGTCGATACGTTGCTTGAGACTTCGGGATTGGCGCTAGATGGTCCTGGATGGAGCCTTGAAACGTTGCAATCTGCCGGTTTTGTTGAGGATTTCTTGAACGTTGATACGGCAGGAGTATCCCTTCAGCGGTTGCCTGGGCGTTGCGATATCGCCATGGAATACCCACTGGGGCCGCGTTCAGGATGGGATGTAACCTTGCAAATAGGAGAATGGATGCCGCTTCCTCGTGTGATGATGGGCTACCGTCGTGCTTTCGGAAAGCAATGGCAAGCCGGAATTCAAGGGGTTGTAGGAGGATGGGGGCGGTTGCGTCCAGCTGCCTGGGTGCGATGGAGGGTGCCCAATGAGCGTGCATTGACGCTGTTTGTGGAGGACCCATGGGGCTGGGGCAGTTCCTCTGCTTTCGGTCGGGGCTTGACCTTGCGATTCGAGGGCTTGTGATTGACCTGCTGAGGATGTTGCCGATTGCGCTGTTCTAACGAACTTCGCAGCATGACCTCATCGACGGAAAACAAGGCGCCTTGGACGGCGCAATCCTCTGAAATTCACGGTTGGCAAGCGGGTAATCGCCTTCAAATCATCGCCGGTCCGTGTGCCATTGAAAGCAAAGCTCTTGCCGTGCAAGTGGCTGAGACAGTCGGTGAAATGTGCGATCGTTTGGATTTGCCATTCATTTTCAAAGGGTCCTACCGAAAGGCCAATCGTTCCCGTTTGGACAGCTTCACAGGCATTGGTGATGACGAAGCGTTGTCCATCTTATCGGAGGTCGGTTCTTCCATGGGAGTGCGGACCACCACTGACATCCACGCAGCGGATGAAGCAGCGAAAGCTGCAGCTCACGTCGATGTCCTTCAAATTCCAGCGTTTCTCTGTCGTCAGACTGATTTGCTTGTAGCCGCGGCCGAAACAGGAAAGGTGGTGAACATCAAAAAGGGCCAGTTCCTGTCGCCCGAGTCAATGAAATTCGCCGTCCAGAAAGTACAAGAATCCGGTAACGGACAGGTGTGGCTCACTGAACGCGGCACGATGATGGGCTACCAAGACTTGGTCGTGGACATGCGCAGTTTCCCTGCGATGCGGAAGTTCGGCCCCGTCATCGCCGACATCACACACAGTCTTCAACAACCCAATCAAACCGCAGGAGTGACGGGTGGTCGCCCCGAATTGATTGCGACCATTGGCAAAGCTTCTATTGCTGCCGGAGCAGATGGTATTTTCATTGAAACCCATCCTGATCCTGCTACAGCCCTTTCGGATGGAGCCAATATGTTGCAACTCGATGCTTTGGAGCCGTTGTTGATTCAATTGAAGCGGGTGTATGAAGCAGTACAAGACTGATATGCAGCGAATCGCAGTTTTCATTGGATGTTGGGTGTGTGCTCTTGTGAGTTCTGCTCAAGATGTGGACTCGATTTTGATGCATGTTTTTGGAGGTCCTCAGGACGATCGCGGTGCACGGATTGCCCTCTTGGAAGGAGGAGATCTTTTGCTGACAGGAACAACCAACAGCACGACTGCGTCTGAAAACCATGCGTGGGTCCTTCGCGTAGATTCCAATGCCCAGCCCATTTGGAGCACGACGGTAGAGGACGTGCCGCTATTGCAAGCGGTGGACGCTATCGAACACTCCAATGGATCGCTGACCATCTTAGGCATGCGGTATGCCAATGCTGCTGACGGCTATGATTGGGGATGGTATCATCTATCATCGGATGGAGCCCTCATCGGCACCACCACCTGGGGTTCGTCGTCATGGGATTTGCCTGTGCGGTGTTGGAATCGAAATGACACGATGTGGACGTTGGGCACGTCCTATGCTACCGGAAATGGAGACATTCGTTGGATGCAGCATGGAGAAGAAGCTGACGCCTGGTCCAATGTGACCAGCGGCGAAATTCATGCAACGGCTGTCGAAGAAATCGCCGTTGACGGCGTGTGGACTGGAGACACTTTGGTGGTCGCTTCCACCTTAGTTTCGGCTGCAAACCGGGCGCGTGTGGACGCCTTCAAGCCGGACACAGACGAGCTTTTATGGACGTATGAGTCAAGCTGGGAAGAACCTACCGAGGCTGTGGCGATGGACGCCAGTGAATCGGGCGTTCTTTTGCTGATGAATGTGGTGACAGCGGATGGCGATCGCCTCGCTTTTGCTCATTTCGCCTGGGACGGTACGCTGTTGTTGGAAAATATCCCGGGTTCCGGATTTGATATCCAAGGACGGAGCATCCATTGGTACAGTCCTACTGATTTTGCGACGGTCGCTTGGACGGAACAATTGGGATTGGGAGGAGAAGAGGTGCTGTTCTCAAGATGGTCGAGTAACGGAGGTTTCTGGCAGGGAGGTCCTTCTTTTGGTTCGCCTTGGGATGACGCTGTACACCACATGGAACAGGATGCTTCGGGAAGACTCTGGTTTTTGGGCCGCACAGATGGGTATTCCAATGGACGGGATGACTTCTATTTATTGGGATTGCCTGACGCCGATGTGGGTGGTTATGTTTTTGATGAAGAAATTTTCGTGGGAGACTCAGCGCTGACGATTCCAGATGCAATACGGACACAGCCATTGCACATTGCGCCCAACCCGACAAGGCAGTGGACCGAGGTGATCGGGTGGAATGCACGGGATGCTTGGATGCTGGTGGATTTCTCCGGTCGGTCCGTACGGACCGGTATGGGGTCTCAGGTGTCTGTTGAAGGACTGCCGCCAGGAACCTATTATTGGATCGGACAGGCCTTTCGAATGACCAAACCGATGCGTGCCATTCCAATTCAAGTCGTCCGATGACGACTTCTATTCCTTTGGCATCAATTTTGAGATCATGTATGCATGAAGTGTGATGACTTTTTGTTTCCCCTGTTGCTCTGGATGGCCGTGTTGCTGCTTGCCTGTCAATCCAATGAACCGCTAGGATCATCTGTTAAGCCCATGGAGCTGCCTTGTCCGACGCGTGTGATTCAATTGGACACCCTTTTTCAGCAAGCCGTGTTGCCGGGAAGAGCGTCGAACCTCATCAAACAACGGATGTACTGGTTGGAAGGTTCCCTCGCGGATCAGTCGGTCGACGAGTCGACTGATTGGACCTTAGCGGTGGATTCCGTGTTGATTCCTTTGCGTGCACGAACGCTGCAAGATGGCCGCTTGCGGTGGTCGGGATCACGGTCGTTCTACGCGCCCGTAACAAAGGGGATGACTGCAATGGAAGAAACCGTATTGGAATCGCACGTGTGGGACTTGGAAGGGCGTGCTGTACTCTTGGCGCGCTCCGAATCCGATTGTTGGTC
>CAJWIF010000079.1 GCA_913041135.1 uncultured Flavobacteriales bacterium | reverse complement strand
ACGCAGTATTTGTTCAGAAGCCGGGATCCCACTGGCGGGCGGGCACAGCATCGACAGCCCTGAGCCCATTTTTGGCTTGGCTGTTACGGGGCGTGTTTCTCTCGATCGATTGAAAGCCAACGATACCGCTCAACCGGGCGATCATCTATACCTCACCAAGCCTATAGGTGTGGGCATGATCACGACGGCTCAGAAGAAGGGGGTGGTGGAAGATCAGGATCTTCAGCTGGCAGTGGAGTCCATGCAAGCCCTCAACCTTATTGGAGAGCGCCTTTCGGCTATTCCTGGTGTCAACGCGATGACAGATGTCACAGGCTTTGGTTTACTGGGACACCTGGTGGAGGTGTGTGAAGGTGCTCAACTCCAAGCGGCATTGCAGACCGATGCACTCGCCTTCATTGGAGGAGAGCGGCTAAAGCAGTATCATGAACTGGGTTGTGTACCCGGAGGAAGTCATCGGAATTGGGCCAGCTACGGTAGTCAGATTGCGCCGATTGAAGGTTTTCTGCGCGACGTTTTATGCGATCCCCAGACGAGCGGTGGGTTGCTCGTTTGCGTGTCTCCTGAGGCTGCGCCTGCTGTCGAGTCGGCGTTGCGTGATGCCGGTTTGCCTCATCATGCCATTGGCAGCATGCAGCCAAAGTCAGGAAGCGGACCGTGCATTTTGGTGAATGCGTGAATAAAAAAAGCCGCTACCCCCAAAGGGCAGCGGCTTCAACTTCAAGGCGAAGTGTGTTCTGAGATAATCAGTCTTTGCTAACGGCCAAAGAATAGATTACCAAACCAAATCCAATCTTATTGATGGCGTCACCGATGTTGTATACCACATCCATGTTCAAGCCAATAACGTCTACAAAATCGTACCATCCCGTGGTTCCAATCATGTAGCCCAATGGGTAAATGCCCCATCCAATCAAGACAAACTTGCACAGAATTCCGTGTGCTTTTTGTACCGCTGGAGACGACTTGTCAGCGAGTTTCTTCGCTTCACCTGCCATGATCAAATAGACGATGTAGAAGTACGATAGGCCAGAAACCAATCCCCAGAGTGCAGGAGATGAGCCTGTCGTGTAAACTGCTTCACCAAAATAACCTGTAACCAACATCACAACAGAAGCTCCGATGAGTTTCCATAGCAACGATGTTTTCGCTCCTGCAGCTTTCAGGATCAAGTAAAATTCTACACACATCAACGGCACAGTCAGTGTCCAATCGACATAGCGGAAGAATGTAGGAGAATCGCCTACTTCAGCCCAGTAGTCGCGCATGTAGTAATAGTGCACAGCAGCGATGAAGGTAATCAAACCGCTAATGAGCAACGACGTCTTCCACTTTCCTTCTACGAGGCTCATGGAGAAAAAGAAAAAGACAGAGGCAGCCATCATGGCCATGGTGCCTACGAAAAAGGTAAATCCGACATAGTCGTTGACGGGCATTGCTTTGATTGTCGCTAGAAAGTAATTCAACATCTGTTTTAATTTTTTTGTTAAAGTGTCAAAAGAACACGGCAATAATACAATATCGCTTTAGAATTGTTCTAAACGAAGGCTGTTTTTTTTAATCAACGAAGATGTGACAAGTTCGAGTGGTTTTTAAAACCAATGTTTTCGTCATTTCGGAGGGCGCCCTAATCAATGGCGTCGGCCTCAATAGATTCCAAAAGGCGAAATAGAGGAAGCGTTGGTAAGCCCATTACGGTGTAATACGATCCATGGATTCGTTCTACACCCGCAAAGCCCATGAGGTCTTGTACACCATAACTCCCTGCTTTATCAAATGGCTTATAGGCTGCGATGTAGTAGTCAATGAGCGCATCGGGTAAGTCGATAAACGTGACTTCACAGGTGTCAACTTCCACACGGATGCCCTGGGCCAAGGTCGTCACGGCGATGCCGGACGCAACGGTGTGTGTGTTGCCACTGAGTGCTCGAAGCATCTCTTTCGCTTCTTCGACGTTTTGGGGTTTTTCGAAAATACGATTCCCCAAAAGCACCACAGTATCTCCGGTGATGAGGACGTCGTTTTTTTTCAGTTCAGGCAGATAGGCTTCTGCCTTTTTTCGAGTGACGTATGCAGCCACATCGGGACCTTGAATGTGCTCAGGATAGGATTCATCCACTTCGCGACTGACAATCACAGGTTCCAACTCAAGGCCTTTGACCAATTCCTCCCGGCGAGGGGATTGACTCGCAAGAATGATGCGTTTTCCGTGGAGATTCTTTAGTAGCATGGTGCAAAAATACCGGCTATGAAGCCAAGACTTCCCGGTAAGGCCATACTAACTTGCATCTTCAATAGATTTTCCATGCAGCACCAGCGCATTCTGATTCTCGACTTTGGCTCTCAGTACACCCAGCTTATTGCGCGACGAGTGCGTGAGCTCAATGTTTTTTCGGAGATTATCCCGTGGCATGCTTATGACGGGTTGGCTCCTGACATCAGTGGCGTGATCCTCAGTGGGTCGCCTTTTAGCGTGAGGGATGAAAAAGCCCCCCGACCTGATTTGTCCAGTATGCTGGGAAAAGTTCCTGTTCTCGGAGTCTGTTATGGCGCGCAATACCTGGCGCAGACACATGGAGGTGTGGTCGAGGCGTCTGATTCACGCGAATATGGCCGGGCCAATTTGATGTCCCTCAATGTCGAGAATGCGTTGCTGCAAGGGATGAGTCCGGAATCTCAAGTTTGGATGAGTCATGGGGATACCATTTTGTCCATTGGAGATCAATTCGAAACCATCTGCAGTACACATGATGTGGAGTTCGCCGGATTTAGCGACATCAATCGTGCGGTATGGGGCATTCAATTCCACCCGGAGGTTTGGCACAGTAAGGAAGGTTCCATTTTGCTTGGCAATTTCATTCAAGGAATATGCGGATGCGAGGGCGATTGGTCTCCAGCCAATTTTGCGGACGAAACCATCCATGGTTTGCGCGAGAAAATAGGATCAGATAAGGTGATTTTAGGGCTGAGCGGTGGCGTGGATTCCACAGTTGCTGCTGAATTGCTTCATCGGGCCATCGGTGATCAGCTGCATTGCATTTTCGTCGACAACGGCCTGCTTCGCAAAAATGAATTTGAACAAGTGCTTCGGGATTACGAGCACATGGGGTTGAATGTAAAGGGAGTCCAAGCGGGAGATCGCTTTCTTGATGCACTCAAAGGAGAGTCGGATCCCGAAACGAAACGCAAGGCCATCGGTCGTGTCTTCGTTGAGGTATTTGATGATGCCTCGAAGGAAGTGGAGGGTGCAGCGTGGTTGGGGCAAGGGACCATTTATCCGGATGTCATTGAAAGCGTGAGCGCGACGGGAGGACCGTCGGCAACCATTAAAAGTCACCACAATGTGGGGGGGCTTCCCGATTACATGAAGCTTCAAGTGGTCGAGCCACTCCGTCAAATATTCAAAGACGAGGTGCGTAGAGTTGGAAAAGAATTGGGAATCAAGCCGGAGATTCTAGGTCGCCACCCGTTCCCTGGACCCGGATTGGCGATTCGAATTCTTGGAGATATTACTGAAGAGAAAGTTCGCATTTTGCAGGAAGTGGATCACATTTGGATTCAGGGCATGCGGGATGCGGGTCTCTATGATGAGGTCTGGCAGGCGGGAGCCATTTTGCTGCCTGTTCAAAGTGTGGGGGTTATGGGTGATGAACGAACGTATGAGCAAGCCGTCGCATTGAGGGCTGTTTCCTCGACCGATGGCATGACCGCAGACTGGTGCCACCTACCGTATGATTTCCTCGCGAAAATTTCCAATGACATCATCAACAAGGTTCGGGGTGTCAACCGCGTTGTGTATGATATCAGTTCGAAACCACCCGCAACCATCGAATGGGAATGAGATGATTTGCATTCCTGCTAAAATTCCACGAGAATTGTGTGAGTTAGATGACAAATTGAAAGCCATTTACCACAGTGGTGCCTCCATATGCATCTCGACTTTTCAGTCGCGGATGGAGCGCAATCGATTCGTTGAAGAAACGCAAGGAATGAACAAAGCAGAGCGAACAGGTCATTTTCAACTTCACTACCATGCTGCCCGCGGCATGCAAGCCCATTCGGAATGAGATTAAACACCCACGTGAGTCGTTTTGAAGGAATCAAGCCAAGGCTCTTAGAACGGGTAAATGGTCTGGTCCGTTACCATGCTATTTCCCTCTTGGTTCTCGGGACTGTGAGTTGTGTTTCGGTTGTCGGTGCTCAAGAAACCTATACCGTGCTGCCAGGAGACACCTTTTCTCGCATTGCGCGCGCTCAAGGATTTTCATTGACGGCTTTGCTTGAAGCGAATCCGGATCAAGGAGAATCGTTGCAGCCGGGCGATCAACTGCGGATTCCGGAGCTCATTGAATTCCCAGATTTGTCTGAGTCCACTGCATGGGAGCCCATCGACTCGTTGTTCAATCACGAAGTGCTAGCTGGAGACACGTGGTACGGATTAGCGAAGCGTTATGATGTCCGTTTGGAAGCATTGCGCAAAGCAAACCCCAGCAGAGATGAATCCTTGCAACTAGGAACCTTGATTCGTATTCCGGGCCATCCAGCTGCAGACCCTGCTATCCGCTGGGAGCAACAGCGTTCAGCGCTTTTGGAAAGAGCTCAGAGTGACAGTTCGCAACAGGCAAGACGCTTAGAAACGCAGGAGGATGATGGTTCGTTGAAGACCCGTTCGTTTATGGGCGGCGACCAGCTGCAAGATCGATTCGCTGGGAGGTCTCAAAAGGAGGCGAGGATGCCGGCAAGCATTGAATCTGACACACTCCATCTCTTGGCCATGTTGCCGTATTTGTTGCCGGTGGATACGGTTCTAGGGGGTGATTATGATGCGAAAACAAAGCGTCTGAGGGAAATCGCCCTGGAATTTACGCACGGCATGCAATGGGGCGCCCACATGCTGAAAGATTCGGGGTTTCACGTCCAGTTGCGTCTGGTTGATACCGAGGCGGATTTGCTAGGAGTTGTCGGGTGGAGTGCTGCTGATTTGAGCTGGGCGGATGCTGTATTTGGTCCGTTGCGCCGAAGTGCCTTGGATTCGGTTGCCGCGCTGCTCGCTCCGATGGGAACGCCACAATGGATTTTAACAGATTCTCCGCAGCAGTGGAAGCGTTACCCGAATACGTTGCTCATCGATGCGCACCGTGAAGCAGGAATGCGACAGCTGGGCCAGTTGGCTGCTCAAAACCATGTCGGTGACACTGTGATCGTATTGGAGACCAAAGGAAAGGATGCTGCTTTGGAGCAGGCTTTTTTGACAGGCTTTCAAGAGGAACGGGGGACTTCGGATGGACTGATTGTATGGCCAGCAACTTCTCGATTTGCAGAGGGGTTAACGGCACTAATGGACACGTCAAAACTGAACATTGTCGCGATTCCTGCCGGAGCTTCAGCACGCTCCATGATGGCTTATGTGCAAACAGAATTGCAGCTGGCAGATTCTTTTCCGGTCAGGTTGTATGCCAATCCGCAGTCTCTGTCCTATGAATTTATGGAATGGAATTTTGTCGACCGTGTGCAGTGGACGTTGCCTTCTGATGATTGGATGCAATGGGAGGACTCCTTGATGCAAGTCAAAGTCAGATGGTTCAAGGATCAATACGCTACAGAGCCCTCAGATTACGCCATTCGTGGATGTGATGCCATCCTCGAAACCGCGCGCTGGACGCGTTTGCCCGCGGCGGCCAATCCCAACACCGTGCGCACCCGATTTGATTGGAAGGAAGAACCTGTGTCTGGAAAATTGCGCAATGAAGCGTGGAAATTCATTGAGTTTTCCAGTGGCGAATGGCATGAGATTGATCTCAATGAACCTGCAAAACGATTGTTTCGATGACGCGATTGGATGTTTTAGACCAGTTCAAGTCCTTGCAAGATGCCATCTATGATGGGCTGTGTGCGAGTGATCCGCTCATGGTGTGGCAAGAAGATCAATGGGATCGACCCGGTGGAGGTGGGGGAAGGTCTAGAGCGGGAGTGTCAGGATCCATCTGGGAAAAGGGAGGGGTGAACTTTAGCGATGTCCACGGTGTGCTCAATGATGCCTTGCGGAGTCAGTTGAAAACGGATGCCAGTACGTTTCAGGCAACAGGGGTGTCTTTGGTCTTGCATCCAAAAAGCCCTCATGTTCCGATAGTGCACATGAATGTGAGGCATTTTAAATTGGACAATGGCAAGGAATGGTTTGGCGGTGGGATCGACTTAACTCCGCATTATGTTGAGGAAGCAGAGGCCGTTTTGTTTCATCGTGCATTGAAGGCCATATGCGATCAATTTGATACCGGATGGTATGCTGATTTTAAGGCGTTGGCCGACGATTATTTTTATTTGCCGCACCGGGAAGAAACCCGCGGAATTGGTGGAATCTTTTTCGACGAGTTGGGGGCGTTGTCAGGATCTGATTTGGATCAAGCATTTGCCTTTGTTCAAGCCTTAGGAGAGGGATTTTTACCGACTTACTTGCCTTTGGTGGCACGAAAGAAAGACATGCGGGTTGAGCCCATGCACCTTGATTGGCAGCGTATGCGACGAGGGCGGTATGTTGAATTCAACTTGGTTCACGATCGAGGCACCCGTTTTGGTCTGGTTTCAAACGGTCGAACTGAGAGCATTCTAATGAGCATGCCGCCTCAGGCGAATTGGGCCTACAATTACGAGGTCATTGCGGGCTCGAATGAGGCGCAGACCCAAGGCCAATTGAAGAAAGGGAAGGACTGGTTGGGAGGCGCTTAAATCCGGTTATCAATCACATTGACCCCTGGAAATTGAGAGGCGTCAAACTTGAATAAACCGGTCTCAAGAGCGGCGTTCGGCTGGAACGTATCCACGTCATAGGTGACATCCGTCCCCTCTCTCCCTTTCACAACAGCACGAACGAGGCGCAAATTCGCTTCATCGATGTACAGTTGGATCGTATGAAATGGTTTTTCTTTTTCACCGGAAGGATACAGATTGATGTGTGTCACCGGTTTTCCGTTGATTTTCAAATTGCCTTTCCACTCATTTTTAAAGTCATCTTCCCAAATGGTGAATAGCTTTGAGGGATCCATTCCTTCTTCGGCCATCATTTCAGCATCTTCAACGTAGCAATCGTTGACCGCTACTTCGTAAGTCCAAATGGTAACGCCGTCAGAGTAAATGCGGTAGTCTCCCAAGTCCAAATGAAATTGCTCGCCATCGATCTGGATGGATCCTTTTTGGACCGATTCGAAGTCTGACGAGCGATCGATTAATTTGGACGTGTAGGTTGCTTGAATTGAACCGTACCCTTTTGCTTCAGCGCTCAACCGGCTGAGCAGGTCGTCCGCATTTTGAGCGTAGCTCAAACAGGTGAATGCCCATATAAATGTAGCAACCATAGAGGTCTGAAAAAAAGAGGTTAATTTCATTGTGCGAAGATGCTTCATGTGGTTCCCTTCTGCAACATCTGTTCCAAACTTGCTTCATCGGGAACGAGAACTTTGCGTGCCTTGGATCCTTCGAATGGTCCGATGATGCCTGCGGTTTCCAATTGGTCGATGATGCGACCGGCTCGGTTATAGCCCAGTTTTAATTTCCGTTGCAGCAAGGACGTGGAGCCCTGTTGATGCATCACGATTACCCTTGCGGCATCTTCAAACATCACATCGCGCTCGTCATCCGCCAAATGACCCGACTCGGAGGCTCCTCCTTCCGGGGTATACTCGGGAAGCAAAAACGCTTCTGGATAACCTTGTTGGCTTCCAACGAATTCACAAATGGCTTCTACTTCAGGGGTGTCCACAAATCCGCATTGAATTCGAATAAGGTCGTTGCCAGTGCTCATGAGCATGTCGCCTCGTCCAATCAATTGGTCCGCTCCTCCAGCATCGAGAATGGTCCGAGAATCGATTTTGGAGGTCACACGGAAGGCAATTCGTGCAGGGAAGTTTGCTTTGATTGTTCCGGTAATGATGTTGACTGAAGGACGTTGGGTTGCGATGATCAAGTGGATTCCAATCGCACGCGCCAATTGGGCCAAACGTGCAATCGGTGTTTCCACTTCTTTGCCTGCGGTCATGATTAAATCAGCAAACTCATCGACCACCAAAACGATGTAGGGCAGGAATTTGTGCCCTTCTTCGGGATTGAGCTTTCGACGAATAAACTTGGCGTTGTACTCGGCAAGGTTTCTGCATTGAGCGTCCTTGAGGAGGTCATAGCGTTGATCCATCTCGACACACAACGAGTTCAACGTAGCGACAACCTTGGAAGTGTCCGTGATGATTGCTTCCTCGCTGTCGGGCAGTTTAGCCAAATAATGGCGCTCGATATGATTGAACAAAGTCAATTCCACCTTTTTAGGATCTACCAAAACAAACTTCAACTGTGAAGGGTGTTTGCGGTAGAGTAAGCTGACCAGCATGGCATTCAATCCAACCGATTTTCCTTGACCTGTGGCACCCGCCATTAACAAGTGAGGCATTTTGGCCAAGTCAAAGACGTACGTTTCGTTTGAGATTGTTTTGCCCATGGCAATGGGCAGGGCTGCTTTGGATTGTTGGAATTTTTCGGAAGCGATCAATGACCGCATCGAAACGATGTCCGGATTGGAATTCGGAACTTCAATGCCAATGGTCCCGCGTCCGGGGATCGGGGCAATGATTCGAATTCCCAGAGCGGCTAGGCTCAGCGCAATATCATCTTCAAGATTTTTGATTTTCGAAATGCGAATGCCGGGGGCGGGGACGATTTCATAAAGGGTCACCGTCGGGCCAACCTCTGCCTTGATGCTCGAAACTTCGATGCTGAAATTCCGCAGCGTATTGATAATGCGGGTTTTGTTTGCTTCTAGTTCTTCTTCGCTAACCCGCACTTTCCCGTCACCGTGCTGGACGAGCAGGTCGAGATTGGGTAATTCAAAGCGGCTCAAGTCGAGCTTGGGATCATATTCTCCAAAAGCTTGAACCTTCTTGTCGATTTCGGATTCGGACAACTGTTCTTCATCTGTAGCGAGATGCACTTCGAAATCGACGTCTTCGCTTTCTTTTTCCTCCTCTGCCACAGCAGGTGGTATCTCCTTGCTAGAATCGAACTTCTCTTCAGGCAGGGGATTGTTGGCAGCGTTCTGCTGCTCTTCCGTTTCGATGTCGTCAAGAAGCGTGTCCAATGCGTTTTCTGAAGCGTCATCTATCCAAGGTTCATCCGAGTCGTTGGATTCGGGGGGGGGCTCTTCCGATTCTGTCGGTTCAAATGGAGTTTCAATCGCACGTGTACTTTCTGTTTTTTTGCGTGCCAAAGGGGTCTCAAATTCGGTGTCATGATCTCCTTCGGGATAAGCAAACCACGAGCGAATACTTCCCAAACGAGGGAGGTTCCAGTTGAAAAAATGGGAGGGAGCATAGAACACGAGTAAACTCATGATAATGCCGAATAAAACAAGCCCTGATCCCCAGGTACCGAAAAGTAAAAGTCCCAATTCAACGAGGTAATAGCCAGACGCTCCAATCCAATGGTCCCAAGCGACCGAACCGAGGTTGCCTGATAATTGGGCGATAAAACCAATGGTCCAAGGCAGCACAATCATGCCCAAAATAGAAAGGCGAAAAGCACTTCCTGAACGTGAGATTTTCTCTTTCGTTATCCAGGGCCATGACACGAGCCAAATCCAGAAAGGAATGGCGAGAGCACCCATTCCGAGTCCTTGTCGCCCCATCCAAAAGGCTAAATAGGCTCCGGCACCGCCGAGCCAATTGTTGTATGGAGTATTTTTTTTATCCACCGCTTCCATTAAGCCTTCGGAGACAAACGTGTAGTCTTGGGCACCCGTCAAGAGTCCCGAAATCAATGCTCCAACGATGAACAGACTCAGTGTCAAAGCCCCGA
>CAJWIF010000078.1 GCA_913041135.1 uncultured Flavobacteriales bacterium | reverse complement strand
ACCAACTTATCGAGTATTGGGTGGACCATCTTGATTGTTTTGTTTATTCAAGCAGCGCTCAGCTTTGCCCGGGTCGTTTTGTTTGCTCGCATGACCGAAGATATGATGCGGGACATGCGAAGTGATGCGTTTGAAGCCATTGTGCGCATGCCGATGCGCTTTTTTGACACACGTCGGGTGGGTGATTTGAACAGCCGAATTTCATCAGACATCACTGCCATACAAGACATTTTTACCACGACAATGGCAGAATTGCTCCGGCAGATCATCATCATCATTGGTGGAATTTTAGCCTTGTTGTATTTCTCAGTGACTTTGACCCTTCTCATGTTGGCTACGCTGCCCGTCATGATCATCGCGGCAATTTTGTTTGGACGGTTCATTCGAAAACTGTCCAAGCGCACCCAAGACCAGGTAGCAGAGTCCAACACCATCGTGCAAGAGACCCTCACGGGCATTATCAGTGTGAAGAGCTTTGCCAATGAAGCATTGGAATTGGTCCGATACGGAGTCAGCATTCGCGACATCCGCACACTCGCTTTGAAAGGGGCTATCTGGAGAGGAGCCTTTGCCTCGTTTATCATTCTTTTCATCTTTGGAGCCATCACCCTGGTCATTTTCAAAGGAGCAGACCTCATGGCGAGTGGGGGCTTGGCGAGCGAGCATTTCTTCACCTTTCTATTGATGACGGGGTTGGTCGCGGGATCAATTGGCGGCATTGCAGCACAATTCTCAGCGCTTCAAAAAGGACTGGGAGCCATTGAGAGCTTAATGGAGCTTATGGATGAGCCGCAAGAGCCGGTTGATACGCGCTCTGAAACGCCTGTTGATTTGAAGCTTGAGGGCCGCGTCCAATTCAAGAACGTCCAGTTTCATTATCCCAATCGAGAGGACATCAATGTTTTGAGTGGTGTCGACCTGGACATTGCTCCTGGAGAACGCATTGCTTTGGTGGGACCTTCGGGAGCCGGGAAATCCACCATCGCTTCCCTTCTTTTACGCTTTCATGATCCTGTCAGCGGTGACATCCTCATCGATGGAGAAGCATTGGCTTCCTTTCCACTGACTGCGTATCGGAAACGGGTGGCGTTCGTTCCTCAGGAGGTCATTCTTTTTGGAGGAGACATCCGGAGCAACATCGCTTATGGCAAACCCGATGCCACAGATGCTGAAATCATGGACGCTGCTGATAAAGCCAATGCCAAGGAATTCATTGATTCATTCCCTGAGGGCTTTGAGACGTTGGTAGGTGAACGTGGCGTCCAACTTTCTGGAGGACAACGACAACGCATTGCCATTGCGCGCGCGATTTTGCGCAATCCCGATATTTTAATCCTGGACGAGGCGACCAGCGCACTTGATTCGACCAGTGAATTGGAAGTCCAGAAAGCCTTAGATGTTCTGATGCACGGACGCAGCAGCTTGATTATAGCCCACCGACTGAGCACCATTCGAAGTGCCGATCGGATTGCCGTCATTGCCGATGGAGCCATCCAAGAATGGGGAAATCACGAGGATTTGATGGCCGCGCAAGGCACGTATTTCCGACTGGTTGAAAACCAAGAGATCGGCATGCCTTGAATAAGCCCTTGCGGAATCGTATCTTTCACTACACCCAAGAGCAATATGAAAAAGGCATTGATCACCGGAATTACAGGGCAAGACGGCGCTTATTTGACGGAATTGCTATTGGAGAAGGGTTATGAGGTGCATGGTGTAAAACGGAGAGCCTCCTTGCTGAATACGGACCGCATTGACCATTTGTATCAAGATCCGCATGACTCGGGCATTCGTTTAAAGCTGCATTATGGCGATTTGACAGACTCAACAAATCTGATCCGAATCATCCAAGAAGTGAAGCCCGACGAGATCTACAACCTCGCTGCGATGAGTCACGTAGCCGTGAGCTTTGACACACCGGAATACACGGCCAACGCAGACGGCATTGGCACGCTCCGTATCCTAGAAGCCATGCGCATCTTGGGCATAGAGAAAACGTGCCGTTTCTACCAAGCCTCCACCTCTGAATTGTATGGTTTGGCTCAAGAAACTCCCCAAAGTGAAACCACTCCCTTCTATCCGAGAAGTCCCTATGGCGTCGCCAAATTATACGGGTTTTGGATTGTCAAAAACTACCGGGAATCGTACGGCATGCATGCCTCTAATGGCATTTTATTCAACCACGAAAGCCCATTGCGCGGAGAGACGTTTGTGACCCGGAAAATCACCCGTGCCGTGGCTCAAATCCACTTGGGCCTGTTGGACCGTTTGTATTTGGGAAATTTGGATGCAAAACGCGATTGGGGGCACGCCAAAGATTATGTGGAGGGCATGTGGCGGATGCTGCAGCAGGACACGCCCGATGATTATGTTTTGGCTACCGGCCGCACTGTGCCGATTCGCGACTTTGTCAACATGGCATTTGCTCATGTTGGGAAGACGTTAGAGTGGAAAGGGAAAGGCGTTGACGAACAAGGTATTTGCAAGGAAACGGGAGACATCTTGGTTCAAGTGGATCCGCGCTATTTCCGTCCTGCGGAAGTGGATCTACTCGTAGGAGATGCATCAAAGGCCAAACGCGTTTTGGGGTGGGAATCGACCTATACCCTGGAAGAATTATGCAAGGAAATGGTCGAATCCGATGTTGCTCTTTTTCAGCGCAATAAATACTTGAAGGACGGGGGGCACGATGTGCTCAATCAGTACGAGTGACTTTTTCGTTCGACCCGAGGATTCTTGATAACACCGCCGCTTGTTCACCTCTCGAAAATTGAGAAATCGCGGCTATTCGCTCGTTGGATGCATCTGAGAGGGCTGGCTTCTCGGCCCATGCAATGATTTGATCAGCCATCTCTCGAATCTCATTCCGATCGAAGCACGCCCCTGCACCCACCGACCGTATGATATTGGCCGCTTCCCCATTGGGTGCGCCCAAGCACAAGACTGGTTTCAGGGAACGTAAATATTCAAACACCTTTCCTGTAACAATAAGGTTGGCTTGAGGCGTATCAGGAATCACCAGCAACAAGGCGTCTGCACCCAGCAGGACTCGAGGGATTTCCGCATGCGGAATCCCGCCTTCTGCAACTAGCATCGACCAATTCTTTCGAAGACGGTGCATCATAGATTCCGGCTGATTCCCTACAAATTTTACTTGAAAATCCACTTCAGGCAGTCGCTTTTGAGCCACCTCTACAGCCTCGAAAAATGCATCGGGACGATACGATTCCGACATTGTTCCTGAATAAACAATCTGAAAGACATTCTTGCCTTCGTGGCTCTCTAGTTTTGACGACGCAGCATGATCCGACCCTTCAAAATCACGCTCATCAAAACCGTTGAAGATGGCATAAACTGGGCTCAATGACCCCAATGCTTTCAATCGACTGCGCAATTGACGTCTCATTTCTTGGCCCACAGTGATCAGCATATCCGCACGTTGTAAAACTTGTTCCTCGTATCGCCGATCACACGCGCGCGACAAGAAAGAGTGTCCCAACTCGTTGTAATAAAACACATCCGTCCATGGATCACGAAAATCTGCAATCCATCGAACGGCTGTTTGCTTCTTCAATTCCATCCCGATCAATTGACTCGAGTGAGGCGGGCTTGTGGTAATAACGAGGTCTATTTCCTCAGAACGGATCAATTCCAATCCTTTGTGAATCGCTCTGGAATTCCAGCCTTTTCTCGGGTCAGGAATGAACAAATGAGTCCGAACAAACAAAGCTAACTTCGTTTTCCACCCTGTTTTTTCCGTTCGTGCAAAATTAGGATCTGGTAAACTTTTGGAACCGAAAAGAGCCTCTGCCCAGGTAAAAGGGTTGAATCCCGGGGTGCGATGGACGATCAATGAAGGATGTATATCCGCTTCCAAAGAAGCGTCTCGGGATGGAAATTTGGCAGAATCCGGCTCAATGGTGAGCACGTGAATTTCCCAACCAAGTTCCGCTAGATACCCCGTCAACTTCAGCCATCGTTGTACACCGGAACCTCCACTCGGTGGCCAGTAATACGACACGACAAGAAGCTTGCGCTTTCTTTGGCTCATTGAGTATCTGTTTTCATTCCAATTCGATGGTGCCGTTCCAAAACCCTTGCAAGCGTTGCAAGTCCAATTGAGCGGCACTCCATGCTTGTTGCGTAAGGAGGACCTCGATTTCCGCACGCTGCAATCCAACTTGCAACTCACGAAAATCCAATGAATTGATGGCGCCAAACTCCAACCGGTCGCGGCCCATTTCCAGCAATTCTGCAGCATTTTCAGCCATACGCAAGGCCAATTTATAAATGGAAGCTTGAGCATTCATGCGATCCGATGCCGTTCGTGCCAAAAGCAGCACCTCACGCTGTTGATCGGCGAAGTCCAAATCCGCAACTTCCACTTGGATTTTGGCCTGTTGAATCGCTCGACGGGTGGCCCCTCCATTGAAAATATTGAAATTCACCGACAGATTAGCGGCCAGATTTTGACTCCGGCCGTTACCCGATAAATCGCCCGCAGCAAACTTGCTTCGTTGATCACCAAAGCTTGAAGCCAACTGAATCATTGGAAACAATCCTGACTCAGCTTGATCGATGCCTAAATCAGCCAATTCACGAGATAACATGGCATTTCGAATGGCCGTAGCGTCCCGAAGAACGGATGCTTGAATGGACTCCCACTCGGTGTTTTCAACCGGTTGATTCAATGTTGAAGTGAGTTTCCAATCGGTCGATTCAATACTTCCTAAAAGTCGGTTAAAATTGTGCATCGCCAGCTCATTTGACAGTCCCTGCTGCACCAATGCCAAACTGTCCGTGAACAAAGCATTCTGAATTTGCAGTCGATCAAACGCTCTTGCTCCTCCCCATTCCTGAGCAGATTCTAAGCGACTCAGGCGTTCCGTCGAAACGGATAACGAATTCCGCAACACATCCTCTAAAGCCAATTGAATCAACACGTTATCATATGCGGCTAGAACAGCGACTATCGTTTGTTCAACCACAAGGCTGACCTGACCTTCCGATTGTTCCGCTAAGACATCCAAAGCGTGTTTATTGGCAAACATGCGCATCCCATCGAACAATGTCCAGTTGAGCTGAACGCCCCCATTCAAAGACTCTGATTCGAGCCGCTCTTGAATAAAGGAGGTGGGGTTTTCACGTTGATCGCTCACTGCGTTGGAAACCGTTGTGGAAACTCCAACCTGAGGCAAAGCTCCTGCTGCTCCCCACCCTGTGTTACTTGATGCGAGTTCAGCTTGTTTCTGAGCCAATTGAATGCCAAAATTGTGGTTCAGGGCAAGGGTGACCGCTTCTTGTTTGTTTAGGGTCTGAAACCCTGATTGTGCCAAGATTTCAAATGCACCGATGTGCGTTAAAAACAGACCCGTAACTGTCAATTGGTAAATCTTAGAATTCATGACTTCTCGATTTCAGCGTCCAAGACAAGTTCCTCTCGAATGGCAGGTTCGGCCGCCTCGACCCCCGGCCAATTGCCTTTTTTCACCCAAACCCACGTGCGGTGGAACGGGTTGATCCATTGCAAATAAATGGGGAGAAGCACCAGAATAATCACCGTAATGAAGAGCAATCCAAAGGCCACGGAAATGGCCATGGGGATTAAGAATTGAGCTTGAAAACTCTTGTTCAGCATCAATGGCGCCAAACCAGCCACAGTCGTCACAGAAGTCAGAATGATGGGACGGAATCGACTCATGCCGGCCTCCCAAATGGCCTCTTTGACCAGCAAACCCTTCTTGAGATTTACATTGTAAGAAGCCACAAAGACCAGGGCATCGTTTACGAGGATTCCAATGAGCGCAATCATGCCCAAGATGGAAAACAAGCTGATTTGCGCACCCAAAATCCAGTGTCCCAGACTGACACCAACGAAACCAAAGGGAATCAAACCAAACACGGCCAAGCCTTGCAAAGGCGAGCGAAACGCCAGAATAATGATAAACAACATCAGGGCGAAGATCAACGGCATCACAGCGCCTATGCTCGACTGCGATTTGGCCACTTCACGATTTTGTCCTTCGTAACTCGGCGTCACCGACGGATAGCCGGCTAAGATCTGTGGTAGTACATCTTCTTTGATCGCGGTATTGGCATCCGTAGCGCTGACCCAAGGGCCCGCCAGGTCAGCGGATACTTGGACTTCCCGTTGACCATAGAGTCGGTTGATGGCAGTGATGCCCCGGCCAACGACCACGTCAGCCAATTCATTCAGTGGAATCCTTGAACCATCAAGCGCTCGAATTCGGAAGTTCTGAAGATCGTCCAATGACGCCCGATCTTCTTCATCCAATCGGACCCAGACCCGCACCTCATCACGTCCGCGCTGTAAACGCTGCACCTCCGAGCCATAAAAACCCTGTCGCACTTGGGACATGATCTCTTGACGGGTGAAACCGAGCTGATACGCCATGGGCTTGAGCAAGACCTCTACCTCCTGCATTCCCTTCTGATTGTTGTCGATCACATCTTTGAGGTCTTCGCGTTGAAGCATCGCCGCTTTGAGTTCTTCCGTCGCAGCGACCAATTCGTCAATGTTGTTGCCCAACAAAGAAACCGACACGGGCCGTCCAAAAGGTGAAAAGGCAGCAAAGCTGAGGTTCTCTGACCCGACAATAGGGCCAACACGCTCTCGAATCATGGAAGAAACATCGGTACTCTTCATGTTGCGCCGTTCGCCGTCTAACAACTGCACATTGATCAGGCCATTGTGCATGGATGGTCCTATTCGTTTGTCTACAGCCACCACCATTTGCAACGAATCATCCCGCTGTCCAGAAAGCTCCTCGTTGACATCCCAAACAACCGTCTCAATGTGATCCAATTGCGCTTTTGTCAAATGGTCCCGCGTGCCCGACTGCATGGTCAGATTGATGGTCAAGTTGTCGCCTTCAATGAAGGGAAAGAACGTGGTCTTCACGAGTCCAGAACCGATCAAGCCAGGAACTGATATCAAAAACACAGCAAAAATGATGCAGAACATGACCCACGGTTGGCGCAAAGCAAATCGAAGGATCGGCGCGTAAAACCGATCGCGTAGTCCATTCATCAAATCCCGCATGAAGCGCTCCAATCGGTTGGGCTTAAAGTCCCGTCGCAACGCTTTGGAGTGGCCAATGTGTGCCGGTAAAATCAAGGCGCCTTCAACCAGTGAAAACACCAAAGTCAGGATAATAACCTTGGCCATATCCCGAAAGAAATCGCCCAGTTGACCTTCGATGAAAAAGAAGGAGGAAAAGGCCACAATGGTTGTAATAATCGCAGCGAATACTGCGGGCAACACTTCCAACGTGCCGTTGATCGTCGCATCCAATCGGCTCGCGCCGCGTTCATAATGCTGGTAAATGTTTTCGGCAATGACGATGCCATCATCCACAAGGATTCCAATCACCAAGATCATTCCAAACAAAGAAATCACGTTGATGGTCACACCCAAATGAGCTGCAACAAGGAACATGCCCATGAAGGAGACCGGGATGGCCAATGCCACCCAAAAGGCGACCCGGACATTGAGGAACAGCGCCAAGAACAAGAGGACTAAAAAGAAGCCGATGACACCGTTGTTGACCAACAGATCAATCCGTTGATTCAGTACCGTGCTCGAATCCCGAATGACCTCCAAACGGGTTGCATCGCCTCGGCGATTGTATGCCGCGATGTACGTCCGCACATCTTCAGCGATGTCCAAAATGGACTCTGAATTGAGATTGTTGACGGTGATCACAGCCGCGGGCTCTCCATTGAACCAGTTACGCGACGGGTCGTTTTCCGCCCATCGATCCTCGATGACCGCGACATCGCTGAGCCTCACCACACGACCATCCCGGTCCGCCCGAATCACAATATCCTCGAGACCTTGAGCCTCGTATGTCCGGTATCGACCTCGAATGATCATCTCCTCGTCACTGAGTTTGAGGCGACCCCCTGTGGTTTCCAAATTGGAATTTCGAACGGCAGCAGCGACTTCCTGAATGGAAAGATTCATCTCGCTCAGGCGATCCTGCCGCAAGCGAATCTCAATTTCTTCGTTTGGAAAGCCACTCAACTGAACGCGGGAAATGCCCTCCACATTTCGCAATTCCCGTTCAATACGACGCGCCTCTTGCTTCAATACCTTCAAGTCATCTACACCGACCACCGCGAAAGAAATCGCAACCCCGACAGCATCCTGTTTGAACACAATCGGCGGTTCCATGCCCACAGGAAAACTTGGAATGCGGTCTACAGCATTTTTGACATTCTGAAGCACTTCATCTGTTCGGTCTTCTGAAATGACGGCGATGGTGATGTTGCCGGCATTCTCATTGCAGACCGATTTGACCTGGTCAATGCCCGCAATGCCTTTTAAATTTTCCTCAATCTTGGCAATGATGCCTTCTTCAACCTCCTCAGGTGATGCGCCCGGATAGACCACTTGAACCTGAATGGTTTTTGAATCGGTTTCCGGAAAGAAGTTGGAACGCGTATTGGTCAGACCGATGAATCCTCCCGCCAAAATGGCAATCATGAGGAGATCGCCGGTCAAGTTGTAACGGACGAAGTATTGGATCAATCCGCGCATCATTCGCCAGTTTGTGGTGCAACAGGCATGCCCTCAAAAGCAGTCGTCAGCACCTCACCTAAAAGCCAATCCGACCCTTCCAATCCCTGAATCATCGATTCGCTGCGCGAACTGAATACAACATCAACGGACTTGGCCACTAGCCGTTCATTTTGAACGACAAAGATGCTTTGTCCTGTTTGAATCCACGCGTTGGGAACGACCACAACATCCTCGATCGCTTGGCTTTGAATGACTCCTGACACAAATTGGCCGTCGCGCAGTTGGGAACGGGTCGCCTTGCTTGCAAACGAGCGACAATAAACCGTAGCTGTTTGCGTCGATGGATCCACCATGCCTGAAATCCGATGAACTTTCGCTACCCCGATGGTCTGACCATTTTCATCCTGAAACAAGACTGTATCACCGCGTTGCACCGTCGCCAGGTAACGCGCATGCAGGGCCGTTTTGACTTCGAAATCATTTTGTCCAATCAGAGAACCGGCCAACTGTCCGGCGCGAACGAGCCCTCCCGGTTGTACCGTCGTAGCCGCAACAATCCCGTCAAAAGGAGCCAAAATGGTATACTTGGACAGCCGTTCTTCTGCAGACCGAATGGCATGATAACTGCTCAATATTCCTCGATTCGCAACAAACAAGCGCTCACGATTTGAACTGGAAGCGGGCAGGGTCGGCAACGTTTTTTCCACATCCATCGAATCGGAAAAGGCAGACCAAGCCTTACCGCTTTCCGGGAAATCTGCATGCAAGTCAGCCAATTGATTGGACAGTAGCTGCAAAAACTGACTGCGCTGTGAAATCAAACTCAACCGGGCTTCCCGATTATCCAACTGCATCATCGTTTCTCCTTGTTGGAACGCGGTCCCCTCGCGGAATTCCTTCCCTCCCAATTGCAATGTTCCGGTCACTTCCGCCAAAATCTCTGCGCGATAGCGTGCTTCGACACGGCCTTCAATTGGAGTGAGCGGAACGCGTGGGGCAATTTCGACGGGTATTACACGCACAGCTCGAGCCGGAGTAGGACGGTCAGATACAGGCAATTCCTCCTTGAGAGAAATGAGCCCTTTCATGATGACGACGCCCACAACGAGTATGGCGGCGCCTATCGCAAAGCGCAAAGCGCTCTTCAGAAATAGATGCATAGGATGCTGAAAATATATAGAACCAAATTTCGCTCAAGAACTCCCGGAACGAACCCTCTCCCGCCAAAAGATTCAAACGTCCTTTGGCAGATAAGTCAATAGTACCTCCATCATCCCGTCCGGTTCCATCCAATGTTCCGTATTGGGGGGAATGCTACAGACGCTGTCCTTTTCAACCTCAATTCGATCCTGTCCTACCTGGATAATACCGCCACCTTTGACCACACGACAATGCTCCCACTCATCATGAAGGTGGGTCCGTCCATTCCCGTCAAAATGCAAGAACTCAACGAGCGGCTTGCCATCTTGTTCAGCCAACAACTCCATGAAACCAAACGAGGTGATGCGATGGGATAAGGGATTCCGAATCATGGCGATTTCAAGGTCAAATCAGAAATTATCCAAGTCAGTCGGCCGCATGAT